>JAEUIG010000707.1 GCA_016795125.1 Planctomycetaceae bacterium
AGCAGTTCTTCCGCCAGGCCGCCGCCGAAGACAAGGCGGTGATTATCGTGTTCAACCAGTGCCTGCTGCCGGAGGATGAAGCCTACTGGCCGCGCTGGCTCGAAACGTTCACGCGGGAAACCGGCGTCGCCCCCGTCGGCCTGTACCTGGCCCCCAACGACCGCCGCGCCGCCGAATCCCTCCAGCTCCCGTTCTATGCCCGGACACCGCCGGTGGAAGAGGACGGTCCGGGAGGCGACCTGTCGGGAGGGCGAGGCTCCCGCCGAGCCGCAGCGCAGAATCCGTCCCCGTCTGCAGACCTCGCGACTGCGCCGGAACGCGCACGCGACGACAAACCCCGCAGCCTGCTCACCGACCTCTCCCAGGTCCGCTTCGCCGATGTCAAGCTCCGCGCTCTCCGAGGCGCACTGCGTCACGTTGCCGACGATCAGGCCGGCGCCACTTCCTATCTCCGCGAGGTCGCCGCCGCCGCCGCCGACTTCCGCGCCGCCGCCGAACTATTGTCCGCACAACAACTCGCCAAGATCGACACCTGGCCGGTCATTTCGAACGCGCTGCTCATCGCCGCCATCCGTCGCTGGTGGCAGGAACAGCGGACCGGCTGGTCGGCGAAAGTTCACGGCTTTTACAACGTCCTCAGCGACGGACTGGCATGGTCGGTCCGGTTTGCAAGGGACCGGTTGCGTGGAGAGGCGCCGCCGCCGTGGGAGGCCTACCGCGAGCGCGAATGGTCGGCGATTCTGACCGCCGTGGAACGCGTCTACGAAAAACTGACGTTCGTCGCTCAACTCGGCAACGATGTGCTGCGTCCCCGCCTCGATGCCATCCTCGCCGGCGCGCCGAGGGCGGCCGTCCTGTCGCAGATCGCCGCCGCACACAAGGAAGTCGACTTCGAGCACGCGCTGACCAGGATGGTCGACACCGAACTCGCCGATTTCCGGACCGCCAGTCCCGGTCATTACGAGTTCTTCCGCAAGCTCGATCAGGCCGCTGCCGCCGCTCGTCCTGTGACCAGCGTGGTTCTGTTCATGTCCGGCTTCGCACCGGTCGGACATGCGCTGACGCCGGTGATCACCGACACGGCGCTGCAAGGTCTGCTGCACGTCGCCGGCGACGTCGCGGGAGGCACGATCTCAGCGGCGCTGGGGGACGCGGTGATCAGCGGCGGCGCGGCCACCGGAGCCGGGTACCTCGAAGCCAAGTTCCGGCGGATGCACAGCGCCTTCGCCGCCGGGCGCGCCGCATGGCTGGCCGACCAGTTAAGCCGTCACGTCCTCGGCGCGCTGCCGGAAGACATCCAGACAGCCGCAGCGCTGATGAAACACTCGGCATTCGCCACCGCAGACGACGCCGTCCACGACCTGAGAAAACTCCTGCACGAACCGTGAAGCAGTGGGGTAGGATGTGGGTTGTCGGTTATCAGCTGTCAGTTGTCGGTTGTCCGTACGATTCGCCAGTTCCAATGTCTTCCACACGTTCCCGATGGATCCGGAGGCTGGCAGTAGTGGCCGTCGCGGGAATTTCGATTTATGCCGTTGCTGTTTCAGTTGTTGTGCCTCGCTTGAATACGTTTGGTGCGGGAATCCATCAGCGATCGACGACGAGGGAAATGAAGCAGTGGGCGGAGGAATACCGTACGCTGCACGACCTCGCAGAAGCAGGTCGCGCGATCGGGATGCTGGAGTACATCCCGAACTACTACCCCGTTCAGGAGGGTTATCGCAGCGATCCCACGACCGAAGCAGCGCTGGAGCAGCAGCGTGCGGACACCATCGCAGCGATTATTGCCGGACTTCAAGACTTCTCATCGGAACACCACGGCGCCGACGTGGCTCGATGGAGAGAATGGCATCTGAGCCAAACCGGAACCAAGTGATCCAGTCTCAACTCCGACCTCCACCTTTCTGATCCCTGACCCTGATCCCTCCCCGATGTCCGATCCACAGCTCGCGCATCTCGAACTGCTCGCCCGCATGGACGACCTCGTCGCCCGCGCGAACGACTGGAACCGGCATCCGGCGGTGTGGCGGCCGCAGCGCGCCGCCCAAGGGTTGCTGCAGCGCGTCCTCGAACGCATCCAGTCCCTCAAGATCCGCCTGGAAGCACCGATCGTTTGTGCGACGTTCGGCGGCACCGGCACCGGCAAAAGTTCGCTCGTCAATGCGCTCGTCGGTGAGGACGTCACCCGCGCCGGACGCGAACGCCCCACGACCCGCAAGCCGGTCCTCATCGCCCATCCGAAAACGTCGCTGTCCGCTCTCGGACTCCCGCTCGATGATTTCGAAATCGTCCTCCGCGACGCCGACCTGCTGCGCGACCTCGTCATCCTCGACTGTCCCGATCCGGATACGAGCGAAGCAGAGACCGCCGGCAGCAACCTCGAACGCCTGCACGCTCTGCTGCCGTACTGCGATGTGCTGGTCTACGTCTCAACGCAGCAGAAGTATCGCTCCGCTCGAGTCGCGGACGAACTCGGCCAGGCGGCCGCCGGTTGCCGCATCGTGTTTGTGCAGACCCACGCCGATCTCGACGAGGACATTCGCGAAGACTGGCGCCGCCAGCTGCGGGCGCATTACGAGATTCCGGATGTGTTTTTTGTCGACTCCGTCCGCGGACTGCGCGAGCAGCGGTCCGGGCAGCGGCCGTCGGGGGACCTGGCGCGCCTGCAGGACCTGTTGACCTCGCAGCTCGCCGCGTCGGAACGGGTCCGCATCCGCCGAGCCAATGTCGTCGACCTCCTGGCCGGCGCCCTCGATCGCTGCGAAAATCTGCTTTCCGAACACGCCCCGCAACTGGCATCGCTGGAGCGGGCGCTCGTCACCGAACAGCAGTCGTTGTCCGCGAGGCTGGCCGATCGTCTCCAATCCGAACTGCTCGACAGCCGTCATCTCTGGGAGCGTCGGCTCACCGCAGCCGTCGCCGAGACCTGGGGGACGAGCCCGTTTTCGGCATTGCTGCGGGTCTACCAGGGGCTCGGTTCGCTGGTGACATCGGTCACGTTGTTCCGCGCCCGCAGCGCCGCCCAGATGGCGCTGATCGGAGCCGTGCAGGGGGGCCGCTGGTGGCTCGGCCGTCGCGACGAGCGCGCCGCCGAAGACAAGCTGCAATCCGCTTTCTGCATCGACGACGAACACCTGCGCGAAGCCGAGCTGGTGATTCAGGGGCACCTCCGCGCCGCAGAGATTGCGTTGGCGGAAGGGAAGCACTCACTGGCCGCGCTGCGCGGCCGTGCGGCGGATGTCGAGCAGGAGTTCCTGGGCGACGCCGGCCGGCGAGTGGACGGCATCATCCAGCGGCTTGCCGAGCGGAATTCGGCTTGGTCTGTCCGCGCCGGCTACGAACTCTGCTGGGGAGCGTATCTGGTCTTCATCCTGTATCGCGTCGGCAAGAACTTCTTCTATGACTCGTGGCTCGGGAACGCTCCGCTGCTGGCCAGCGAATTCTACATCCCGGCAGCGCTGTTTCTCGTCCTGTGGGCCGGCGTGCTCATCATGAGTTTCACGCGCCGGCTGCGCCGCGGACTCGAGCAGGAGGTTCGCACCCTCGCCGGCGATCTCGTGCGGACGCAACTGGCGCACGGTCTGTTTCCGGATGTCGAAGTCGCCTGCCGCGCGGCCCGAACGGCCATCGACGAATTGCGCGGTCTGCAATCGCTGACACAGGGGCTTCAGAACGGCATCAGCAGCGACGTCGGCCGCCTCGGCGCGGTGCGCCCTGGCCGCGTGC
Source organism: Planctomycetaceae bacterium (assembly GCA_016795125.1). Lineage (GTDB taxonomy): Bacteria > Planctomycetota > Planctomycetia > Planctomycetales > Planctomycetaceae > JAEUIG01. Next base: position 3,727 of record JAEUIG010000707.1, read on the forward strand.
CGGCCCCCGTGAACTAGAGCGCATCTATCTTTTCACTAGCGCCCTCTGCGTGGAATAAGTAATCTGGCGAATCTCATCCACAAGGAGGTTCGCCAATGGAGCCCTATTCGAAGGAGTTTC
>JAEUIG010000716.1 GCA_016795125.1 Planctomycetaceae bacterium
GATTGCGCTCGAAAATCCACTTCTCGACCTCGGGATGCAGGTACTGGGCCTGGTTCGAGTGGGCGAACCTCACGAAAAACCAGTGGCCCAACTGAACCCTGCCGGCCGGCGTGTGCTGGTCCCGTGCATAACCGAGCAGATCGGGAGGCGCACGATTGATGTCGGTGAGTGCGAGATCGTCTTCTCCCGGAATCGACGCCGGCTGGGACAGCTCTGGTGACGACGGTTGCTGCGCTTCAGCCGCACTGACTGCCGGTTGCGACGTTTCCTGCGAAGTCGGGAACCTCCATGGTAGGAGATCAATCGCCTGCGGATGCACGAAATACACCAGAAGCAGGCAGGCGATTACGCCATTGCAGAAGTCAATGAATTGTCGCAATCGGTATCGCAGCATCTGGAAAACTCCTGGCAACCGAGCGTCCATCCCGCGTTGATTCCATCGCGTGATGCGACCTGTCGACAAATCAGTTCTCACGACAATCCGCTGTATTCATTCCCTGCAACGAGTCGACGCTGATCCGTAGCCGGCGTACAATGTCGGTCTACCCCACTTTGTGCCTGCCGGGTGGCGAAACCAAGGCGGGTCTGACCTCGCCCCCGGGCAGTCAATAACAAGGGGGCATTTTTGCTGCGCCCAGGCCTACGGACGCAGCAGCTCGCGCTCGACCAGCAGATCGCCGTAGTCGATCAAGAACTGTTCGATCTTGCGTGACGTCGGCAGGCTGTCCGACCCCCACGCGGGGAACCGGCCGAGCGGCCGATCGTTCTTGCAGTTGACCCCATGAAACGCACTCATCAGCACGTAGTTGTTCTGCGAGTTGAGTCCTTCGCACATCGGCAGCAGGACGGCGTAGGAGAGCGGCCCCTGTTCGTCCTGGAACCAGGCGCCGCTCTTGTCCAACTGCATCCGGCCATTGGAGATCATGGGCGATAGAAACGGTTTCCAGCGGGCGAACTCCGTCTCGAATTGCACAATGCGTTCGCGGGTGGCCTGCTCTGCGGTGAGCTTGCGCTGACTCGCCTCCGCTTCCGCTTCGGCCGCTGCGACTTGGCTGGCCGCCTCGGCCACCCGGCGCTCCTCCTCCGCCGCCAAGCGCTTCCGCTCGGCGTCGACCTCGACGGCGCGCATTCTAGTTTCTGATTCCTCACGCACCTGTTGCAGCTCCGCAGCAAGCCGTTCGGCATGGCGCCGGGAGAGAATGGTCTCAAGATCGTCCGCAGCGACTTTCAGCGAACGTTCACCTCTCGGACTGTCACTGGCGACTTGCACAAGGGCCTGGAGTGCCGCGGCGTCGGTGCGGAGCTGTGTCAGTCGGGTTTCCAGTGCCTGGGAATCCTCACCGATCTCAATGCCAATCAGCTGATCGGCAGGATGGAGGACCGTCGGATCCTGCAGCGCCTGATCGCAGACCTTCCGGTATCGCAAAATCTCGGCTGCATAATTCTCCAGAACAGTTGCCGTCGGCCGCACATGGCTGCGGAGCGCCTGGAACTGCTCAACCAATTCCGGACGTGCCGCGATTCCGTGCCCCGCCTCTGTTGTGGCCAGCCGCTCAAACTCCTGCTCCAGCGCCTGCTGACCCTGCCTCAGTTCGTCGAGCGTACGGCTCATCGCGTCCAGCGTGCGGCCGGTCTGTTCCCACTGGGCGCTCTGCCGGCTCTGGTCCACGAGCTGCTTGAACTCGGCGTTGTGCACGGCCAGTTCCTGCAGCCACTGCTGTTTCTCTTCCGGTGTGGTGGCGGCCGGAGAGAACGAGAGTCTCCCGCTCACCAACAGGCCCCCTGCAGCGACTCCCGAAATGATCACCAGCAACCACGGCAGTGACGAGGCTGGCCGGAAGTGGACCTCG
>JAEUIG010000739.1 GCA_016795125.1 Planctomycetaceae bacterium
GCAGCAGCGGCGCAAGTCCCCCCCAGTGATCGCGTCCTCCCGTGCCGTTGATTCGCGGAGTTCGACCGAACTCTCCGCAGCACACGAGCAGGATGTCGTCGCTGAGACCGCGCTGCTGCACGTCTTCGAGGAATGCCGAGACCGCGTGATCAAATGGCGGTCCCATGTATCGCATGCCCTCCTCGACGCCGGCGTTGTTGTCGTCGGCGTGAAAATCCCACACGAAATTGGTGGTGACGGTAACAAAGCCCGCGCCACGTTCACACAGCCGCCGCGCGAGCAGCATCAGCTTGCCCAACGACCTGGAATTGTCGGCGTATCGCTGGTGATTGTTCCAGCGCTTGTTGATGGACTCCACCGGCACCAGCGGCGCAGTGTCGTAGCGCGCCAGCGTCGCCGGATCTTCCCGCGAGACGTCGAACGCGTCGGCCACGCCCCCAAGAATTGTGTCGAACGTCCTTTCGCGCAGGCTGTTGATCGATCCCAGCCCGGCGTCTGCCTCCAGCGAACGGTGAATGCGGTCCAGTCCCGTCAGGAGCTGGCGCCGGTCATCGAGCCGGTCCAGAGGCAACTCCAGCTTGAGCGCCCGGCGAAGTTCTCCTCCTCCGCTCGGAGCAAATGGGGAATAGGCGCTGCCGAGCGTGCCGGCGGCTTCGAAATCGCCGAAGTCCTTGATCGCCGGCATGCACGTGTCGTCGACCGATTGCGGATACAGGGCCACGTTTGTCGGCATGCCGGTCCGCGGATCGTTCGCCCCGGCGACGCGCGCGTACAGTGAGCCGAGGTTCGCGCCGCGCGTGTCGCGACTGACCAGCGGCTTGATGTCGTGGTTTCCATCCCCTGTCTGGAACGAACGGACGATGGAAGTGCGATGTGCCAGCGCCGCGAGACGGGGCAGGGCGGAGCCATAGGTCAGGCCGGGCACCGATGTCGCAATCTCTCCGTTCACGCTGCAGACCCCGGACGGGGCGGTCATCTTCGGATCGAATGTCTCCGTCTGTGGCGGACCGCCATGCATGAACACGAATACGACCGACTTGCCGGTCAGCAGATGGGACCGTTCGGCCGCCGAAACGCCCGATCCCAGCAAATCATGGAAAGCGAGACCACCGAGCGCAAGGCCGCCGACCTGCAGAAATGATCTGCGTCGAAGACCAACGTGAGAGCCGATGTCGAGCATGGCGGGATTCGGCGCGCGGTGTTCAGCGTGCATCAGCGACATCTGATGCGTTTTATCCTACTCCATCAGCAGCAAATCAGTCGACCGAAGTAATCCCCTCTCCCCGGAAATCAGCGCTGACCTCATTCATCGACTCCGTCCCGGGTTAGGGGTGAGGGAACAGAGATCAAGGAGTCGGTCGAAGTCCACGCGGCTGCGGATTGCCCTCGCCCATCCCTCATTGCTGCGACGGATGGAATCGCGTCCCCGCGATTTCGCTCTGAATGACAAGCCATTTCAAAGCTCCACTGCCCGGCTGATTGGACTTGATGTACCAGACGAGCGGATCGTCGATGCTGGTGACCGTCGGTGAGCGGACCGCCCATTCCGGCAACCATCCGGCAGCCACAGCGCCGCGAAAACTGAGCGCGCCGAGAAGGTAAACGACGATCAAGATCGCCAGGGACGCCGTTGCGCGTCGAACCAGCCTGCGGGTGCGTAATTCTGCCATCGGCTCAGCATATCACCCCCGGTCCAGACGATCGGCGCCACGTTGCCAATTCACCACAAATTCGGGGACCTCCGTGCTGCCGGAATGCAACACCCGCGGTCATTCCCGGAGCCTCCCATGAATTGTGCCGTAACACAACGTCCGGCCATGACACGAGTTATTGCTCGACGCTGCAGCCCGTGTCGTTTTCCGGCATTGCGTTTGTTAATCCGAGCAACGACTGCTGCTGTGCCTCGCAGTCTCGCAATGCGTCGGAGCCGTCTGAATGATGTCGTGGACCGTGCTGCTGCTGAGCACCGACGCGACGCTGATCGCCCCACTGGCCGATCAGCTGGAGGGAGTGGCGCGCCTCGAGACGGCTGCCACGGCTGGCGCAGCGCTCTCGCAGCTGGCCGACGTCGGACCTCAACTGTTCTTTCTCGACGCGCGCAGCGCGACCGACGGCGGACATGGCATCGTCCGACTGCTTGAGCAGTCGGCGGCATTGCTGCCGGCAACGGAAGTCGTATTGCTGACGGACGCCGCTTGCCCGGAGCCACTCGAACGCCGCGCGATGTGCGAAGCTGCGACGCAGCTCCGCGACAACGTCACCGCAGAATCGCTGGCCGACATCGTTCGTCGCCGCAAGGCCGCCGCCGTGTCTGTTGAGTCCGTCACCCACTCGGCCGGTCGCTCCGTCAACAGCCTGCGGCAGTTCGAGACCAATTCGCCGTCGTTGCAGCGCATGCTCGACGACCTGTCCGTCGCCGCCGCTCATGACATCACCATTCTGCTCATTGGCGAGACCGGCAGCGGCAAAACATACCTGTCGCGCTTGATCCACGAAGCGTCGCCGCGCAGCGCGCTGCCGTTCCTGCACGTGGCCTGCGGCGCACTGCCGCGCGAACTGATCGAAAGCGAACTGTTCGGTCACGTCAAAGGCGCATTCACCAGCGCCCACGCCGACAAGGACGGCAAGTTCCTGGCCGCCGCCGGCGGCACCATCCTGCTCGACGAAATTGACGTCCTCGGCCCCGAACAGCAGGTCAAGCTGCTCCGCGTCATCGAAACCCGCGAGTTCGAACCGGTCGGATCGAACCGGACGCTCCGCTCACAGGCTCGGCTCGTCGTCGCCAGCAATCTGGAACTGCAGCCGCTCGTCGAATCCGGACGCTTCCGCCCAGACCTGTACTACCGGCTGAACATGCTGAAGTTCGAGGTGCCGCCGCTGCGCAGGCGGCGCGTCGACATTGTTCCACTGGCCAAACGGTTCATCGCCCGTTTCGCCATGCAACACGGAATCTCCGTGCAGCGCGTGGACGACACGCTCTATGAAGCCCTGCTGCGCTATCCCTGGCCTGGCAACGTCCGCGAACTGGAACACGTCATCCAGCGATCCGTGATCTACTGTCGCAATGGCCAGCTCTCGGCCGAACAGCTCCCCGCACACGTCCTGGCGGGCGAAGCCGGACCGGTCAACGATCCCTCCGTCCGTCTCGGCACGATGGAAGATGGCGACCGCTCGCTCGAAGCGCAGGTCGCAATGACCGAGAAAGACCTGATCCTCTCCGCACTTTCTCGCAACGGCTACAGCCGCACGCACACGGCGCGGGAACTCGGCATCAGCAGAGTCACGCTCTACAACAAGATGAAGCGCTACGCCCTGCTGGCGTCACGCTAGTGGTCGGTCGGCGCGTAGTTGTCAGGTGCTGATCTCCCCTCTCCGTCCGGGAGAGGGGCCGGGAGTGAAGGCAAGCGACAGACGGCATGCCCCGCCCGCACCATGACGCCGCTTAACACGCCCTGAGCAACGCGAAGGGCGTGGCGAACGTCGCGAGCAACTGCGATTTATGTGCGATTCAGCACAGGGAATTCACCGGCGTCACCGCGCCGACGCCAGTCGCTCCAGCGGCGACTTCAGCGCATCCAGCAGGACCTGCCGTCCCGCTTCCATAGTGTCATCCGCGGCCTGCAGCACGGTCTCACAACCGGCCGACGGGCCCGTCCGTTTGCTGCTGCCGTTGCTTGTCGCCGCGGCCGCCAGCTCGTCGCTGAACGACTCCATCGGCGCCGGCCGCTTGAAATAGAATCCCTGGCCAAGCTGGAAGCCCAGCTCGCGGCAAACGGCGGCTTCCGCCTCCGTTTCAATGCCTTCGGCCAGTGGGATGACCTGAATCTCGTTCAGCGCGCCCACCAGACACTTGAGAACGCGGACGCGTTCCGGCGGAGCGCGGTCGATGCCGGCAATCAGCACGCGGTCGAACTTGACGTAATCGGGGCTGACGGCCGCCAGTTCGGCGATCCGCGCCTGGCCCACGCCGAAGTCGTCGAACGCCAGGTGAATGTCCTGGTCTCGCAACAGGGCGCGAAGCTCCATCAGCGTCTCAATGTCGGTCAGCGCCGCTTCGTGAATCTCCAGCGTGAGCTGCTGGAACGGCGACAGCGCCCGCATTTCGATGATCCGATCGTGGAACTCGGCGGCCGCCAGTTCGACGGGATGCGTGTTGACGAACAGATGCGGCAGGTGGTTGGTCACGCCGCACTGGCTGATCGCGCGGATCCGCATCAGGTGGCTGATGTCGGCCTCC
>JAEUIG010000748.1 GCA_016795125.1 Planctomycetaceae bacterium
CCTGCCATTCGGTCCCTGTGCTCGATCAGGGTCGGCTGGTCGGCGTGATCGATATGGAAAACGTCGGGGAGTTCATCGCTCTGCGGTCGGCGCTGGGGGCCAGATTCTCCCGGCAGGCCTGATGACCAATCCCTCGCCGCACTGATTGCAGAGAGACCCTCCGGCTTCGCGCGACTGCGCGACCCTCCCCGTTTAACACGCTGCCGGAGCTTGAAGCAGCCGCCGGCGTCCCCCAGGTCCACACTGTCGGCAAACTCACCGGAATCGGCGCGTTTGCCGCACAGTTGGCCCCTGCTGCTCACCGATATCAATTTCCAGGTGGCCGGCGATGGAACGCCGGGCAGGCAGTGGCAGCGGGTGCGCTCGGCGCACGCCGATCAGGGAGGTCAGGGCCGTGGTCGAGTCGAAGAAGTGGGGCGTCGTCGGAGCCGTCGTGCTGACAGTCTGCGGAGTCTGGATTCACGCAGCGGAACGCTCGCAACCAGCGGAGGAATCCGTCGGCGTCGAATGGCAGTCGAATCTCAAGGCCGCCCATCGCCTCGCGGTCCGCGACAACAAGCCGCTGCTGATCGTCTTCGGCGCCGAGTGGTGCCACTTCTGCAAGAAGCTGGAAGAAGAGACGCTCGCGCACCCGGCCCTGGCGCGCTACATCAACGACACCTACGTCCCCGTCCATCTCGACTTCGACAAGGACGACCGTGTCCGCGACATCCTGCAGGTCGAACGGCTCCCGTGCACGATTCTGCTCACCAAGGACGCCGAAATCCTCGACCGGTTTGAAGGCTACATGCCACCGGCCGACATCTACAAAAAGCTGGCGGCGGCCAAACAGGTGCACCTGCAGCTCGTCGAAGCAGCCGGCACGGCGACGATCCAGTAGGGAACTCGAGTGCTGAGTCGATGCCGCCGGCACGCTCAGCGACCCGGACGCTGCGCGCGTCCGGGTCGCTACTCCGCTTCAAGGTTTCTCTACGCCATCAGCCCGCAGGATTCGCCGGGCTTGAGAATGACGGGCTGAGCGGTTGTTTCTGCGGCGACGCGTCGGCCCCAGGCATCAGCGTCCTGTGCAATCAGCGGCCAGGTGCTGTGGTGCGCGGGCATCACGCGTTTCGGCTTCAGCAGCTTGACGGCCTCGATCGCGTCGTCCGGACCCATCGTGTAGTTGTCGCCGATCGGGACAATCGCCAGATCGATCCCGGCCCGGCCGATGAGCTGCATGTCCGAGAACAGCGCCGTGTCGCAGGCATGAAAGAGCACGCCGTCCGGCAGCGTGAGCAGCACCCCGCAGGCGATCCCCGCGTAACTTCCATCCGGCAGGCTGGACGAATGCACGGCGGGCGTCAGTTTGACGGTCCCGAACTCGAAGCGGTGCGCGCCGCCGGCGTTCATGCCGTGCGACGAAGGCGCTCCCTGGCTTTCGGCCCAGACGGCGATCTCATGCACGGCAATCACGACGGCGCCGGTGCGCCTGGCGATGTCGACGGTGTCGCCGATATGGTCGCCGTGCCCGTGTGAGACGATAATCGCATCCGCCCGCACCCGGTCGGCAGTGGTTGAGGCCGCAGGATTCCCCGTCAGAAACGGGTCGATCAGGATCGTCCGGCCCGCGGTTTCGACGGCAACCGCTCCATGACCGAGCCAGGTGATTCTGCTGCGCATGTCGGCCTCACGAAGTATTCCGCACACGGTACGAAAAAACCCGGACAGCAACGATCAGTCACTGCCCGGGGATGCATTTTGTGAGTCGATTCACTCCGCTGCGTCGTCCTCGCCCTCGTCTTCGACGGTCGTGTCCGAGATCGGGTTGCAGATCGAGCGGTCGATGGCTTCGACGTCGGTCTGCCACGACAGCGGCAGCGGACTGTCCTTGAACTCGGCGTTCTCCAGGATCACGTCGACCGCCTTGCGTTCCTTGATCTGCGCTTCGAGGTTTTCGATAACGCCGGACTTCTGCAAACGGGCCCGCACGCGGCGCGGGTTTTCGCCGCTCTGCATGGCCATCAGCGTGATTTCCTCGTCGATGTCGCCCGCAGTGACCTCGATCTTCTCCTCTTCGATGACACGGTCGAGGACGAAGTGCTCCTTGAGGTTCTTGCGGGTCATCGACAGCGCGTTCTGGCGCAGCTCGTTTTCGCGGACCTTGATTTCGCGCGGCGTGAAGCCGGCCTGACGCATTTCCAGAATCTCGCGCCGCAACGCGTTGTCCACCTGCTTGCGCACGAGGTCTTCGGGCAGATCCCAGTCGGCCGACTCGGTGATCCGCTCGAGCACCTGCTTCCGGGTCGCCTGACGCTGCTGGTAAACCACCTGCCGTTCCAGCATGTCGCGGACGCGGGTGCGGAATTCCTCCTCATCGGACACGTTAATCCGGTCGAAGAATTCCTGATTCATCTCGGGCAAGCGGAGGCGTTTGACATCCAGCACGGTAAACGCCGCCTGGACCGTCTCACCCCGCATTTCGACGTTATCCGCTTCAAGCGACACCTTGATGTCGGCCTCGCAGACATCGCCAGCCACTGCGCCCTTCATCAGCTTCTCGAAGCCGGCGAGTTCGCCATCCTGCAGCCGCAGCGTGGGACGGACCCGCACCGAAACTTCGTCGAGCGTGCGGAGCGGCTGCCCGTTGTGAGCAAACGACACGTCGACCGTGACGTAGTCCCCGGCCGACACCGGCTCGTCAATCGGCTCCAGCTGTCCGTAATCGGCGCGGACCAGATCGACATAGGCCGAGACGTCCGCATCGCTGATTTCGCGGACCGGGCGGTCGATCTTCAGGCCCTTGTACTTCGGCAGTTCGAATTCCGGACGTACTTCAACGTCGAACTCGTACTCGAAGTCTCCCTCGTCCGGGATTTCGAACGCTTCCGGATCGAGATTCGGAACGTTGATCGGCTCCAGGTCCTCGTCCTCGGAGATCTGCTCGAGGCTCTGCATCAGGACCTTCTGCTTGACTTCGTCCGCCAGTTCCTTGCGAAACCGCTTCCGGATCAGCGCTTCCGGAACGTGCCCCACGCGAAAACCCGGGACCGTCGCCGCGTCCATCATGCCGTTGACGGATTTTGAGATGACCGCGTCGATCTCCGACCGGGGAACAGTCACCCGAACGTGCCGCTTGCAGGGGCCGGCCTTGTCGACCACGACCGTCAGGTCCATCCGCGCCGCTTCTTCGCCATCGCCCTCCTCGGCAGTTGCTTCGGTCGCGACGTCGTCCTCCTCCACGGCTGGGAGTTTTTCAGGCATTGGAGCTTCAAAGAATTCGCTGACTGGGAGAGGAACCGGGAACATCGCCCGGACGCCGGCCCATTCAGGCGGCGCTCCTCATACTGCGTACAGAGCGGGTGAAGGGACTCGAACCCTCGACATCCACGATGGCAACGTGGTGCTCTGCCAACTGAGCTACACCCGCGGTCGTTAACCGTGGGGGCATTATGTCGCATCGCCGGGGATCGTCAAGTGTTCTGCAAGTGCCCGTCGGATCGCGATTTATTACGGCCGATTTCGCCGGAGCCGGGGCTGGGAGTCGGAGCTGGGAGGTCGGATGTCCGCGACCAGTCGTCATTGAACGGCGGCGGATTCCGCAGTCGCGTCTGTCCGCCGGCCGGGTTTCCAGAACAGGACCAGGCAAGCGGGCAGCAGGAGCAGGTCGCCGAAAACGGCGGTCGCCATCGTGACGATCGTCAGCTCGGCGAAACGCCGTGTCGGCAGGAAGTCCGAAAACAGCAGGACCGACAGGCCGCTGACGACCAGCACCGTGACGATCACGATGGCGCGCCCGGTCTCGGCATACGTGTGGTGCACCGCCAGCGCGACGTTGTTGTGCACTTTCACCAGTTCCCGAAACCGCGCCAGAAAGTGGATCGTGTCGTCCACGGCAATTCCCAGGCTGATCGTGAACACGATCACGTTGCTGACGTTCATTTCGTACCCCCGCAGTCCCATGTAACCCAGCGTGAACAACAGCGGCGTGGTATTGGGGATGGCGGCGATCAGTCCGGCGCGCAGCGAGCGGAACCCGATGCCGATGATCGAAAAAATCACCACCGACGCCGTCAGCAGGGATGAGAACAGGTCGCGGATCACGTTCTCCATCGCCAGCGTGTTAACGTAAGCGTCGCCGGTCAGCGAGGCCGTGACCCCGCTGCCGGCCGGGAACTGTTCGCGCAGCTCGAATTCGATCTGCTGAATGAGTTGATTGAGCCGCCGGGTGCCGACGTCGCCCGCCTTAATCAGCAGT
>JAEUIG010000757.1 GCA_016795125.1 Planctomycetaceae bacterium
CTGCGTGAATTCCTCCCCCACACCCAGGTACCGCCCGTTCCCCTGCCGCATGGGAATCAGTTCATAACCAATGGGATGGCTGGGGGAGTGTGCGTTAAAGTGAACGAGACTCTCCACTCGCAGCCGGCTGAAGCGCTCTGCATTCCACTCCAGCCTGGATTCTTTTCCCAGCAGCGTCACGGCGGAGCTTAAGGCGCTGGTGTCCAGTTCCACGAGGCTGACCTGCGTTCTCGCGGCAGCGCCCAGCACCACGTTTAATCGCCACCAGCCGGTGTGCAGATGCGTCGTCCCGTCGCCGTCGGAGTCGAACAGGTTGTGCGCCGTCGCTCCGAGGCGGAAGCTGACGACTCCGTCGTCGCGGAACTGGTACAGCATGATGTAGCGGTAGTTTCCCGCCGACAACACAGACCACACGGCAATACTCTGTCCGCGGCGATGCTTGTTGGCACCGTTGATCCAGCGCAATTGTCCGTCGTGCACCTCCGAAGCCACCGGGCCAGACGGGCGTGGCACGCCTTCGCGGTCGTAAATCACCCCCGGTCCGACACACACCGGCCCGAGGAACGAGGGATCCAGCGTGATCAGGGGAAACGTGTAATTCGAGATGTCGTAGATGCGGGTTCCGCCGTTGTAAGGGACAAAAATCTCGGCGAGCCGGCAGTCGCCCAGGACCTGGATCTCAGGGCTTCCCGGGCCGCGCTGGAAGTGCGCTTCCCGAATGTAGAGCACCTCGGAGCGGCCGCCGTGCTGCTCGACGCCCCACACGATGCGCCAGCGCGTATCCATTGCGGCGACGGGACCATTCGCGGGGAAATGCTGAATTATCTCCCCTGCGCACAGCTGCGTCGCATAGAGCCCCGAACACAGCGCCGCCAATAGCCAGACCCGCATGCCATGGCCCCCTGCTTCCGAGAGATGCAATCCGCCAGACGTCTCTGCCGGCTACGGGCGCCGGGCATCTGGCAACGTCACCAGCGTCTCATCCGAGAGATTGACCGTCGCCTGAATGCGTTTTTCGGGCGCGCCCGTGGGATAGGCGGTCAGAATGACGACGCGTTTCCCGAACAACGGGGATGTCCGATTGGAGTAAATCGGGACGAGGTAATCGACAACGACTTCGTCATCCGTCCTTCCGGCCCGCACGGCCTTGAAGGCGGCGAGCTGCGAGTCGGCAACCTCCAGGGCTTTCTGAAATTCTTCATCTGCGAGCGGAGTCGGGTAGGCCTCCAGCACAACGGCCGTCGTCGCATTCGATGCCGGATCGAACGTGGCCTTCAGCGTCGTCCCGTCATCGTAGCGGTAATAGAGCGCTTCGATCAGGCCCGCGGCCGCATCAGTGGCGTTGGAACCACTGTCTGCAAGCGGCGCCAGGGCGCACAGCAACACGCGCTTGCCTTGCTTGTACTCTTCAACCGCCGGCGTCTTGCCGACCGAACTGACGATCGCAGCACGCTCAGCAGGGTCTGCGAGCAGCGCCGCCGGATCGGCGGAGAGAGCCGAATTCTGCGCGATTACGATCATCGCACCCAACCAGCACATTCGTCTGACCATAGCGGCCCCTCAATTCTGACGAACAGCGGCGTCCGCAAGGAATCGTGACCGATTGCCGCAAGCATGTCAATCGTGCGGTTTCGAATCGACGCAGCACACACGACTTGCACTCAAGACAACTCCGTCCGCCGAGAGCGGTCTCCGGTCGCTGCCGGACCGGCAAAGTGCGGGCCACGCAAGCTCGGCGCCGTGTTCTCGGTGGGCAATTGCATCAGCAGGTGCTGCGCGGTGCCAATCTGGATGCACAGCAGTTCCAGCTTTTCTGCCGGACGCAGGTCTGATTGCGCAGTGGCGACCAGAGCAGCGATCGCGCGGCGCAACAGCGAATACGCATCTGTGTCGTTGTTCATGATTGGCCCGCCCGTGAACCGACAGCAGTACAGTTTACAGATCGCACGGCCTATTCTGGAAGCATTGGACCGTCTCGTGTGTCGGGCGTGTGCAGCGACACCTGCGAATGATGGCGTGCACCATTCCTTCCGCCCCCCCGAGTGGCGCACTCCTTGAGATCAATGCTTTTCTCCGGGGAGACGGAGTGCGGAAGCAAGCGCCGTTTTCCACGGCCTCCGCACCCTTGTCCCACTTGGGAACAGCGTCGCCGCGACACAATGGCCCGGCCCGGCGGCATCTGTTCTAATCCGACGACAAGCAGTCCGTACGTGTGATTGACAACACCTCGGTGACAGACATGGACTATCGACAGCTGGGACGGTGCGGAGCGCGGGTGTCCCCCATTTGCCTGGGGACGATGATGTTCGGCGGCCAGACGCCCGAGGCCGAGTCGATCCGCATCATCCACAAGGCCGTCGATCAGGGCATCAACTTCATCGACACGGCCAACATGTACAATGCCGGCGCCTCGGAAGTCGCCGTCGGCAAGGCCATTGCCGATCGTCGCGACTCGGTCATCCTGGCGACCAAGGGGCGCCAGAAGATGGGGGACGGGCCGAACGACTGGGGCGCCGGCCGCGTCCACCTGATGCGCGAATTCGACAACAGCCTGCGGCGGCTGAACGTCGACTACGTCGACATCTACTATCACCACGCGCCGGACGAGACCACCCCCATCGACGAAACGCTGCGCGCAATGGACGACATGGTCCGCAGCGGCAAAACGCGATACATCGCCTGTTCCAACTTCCGGGCCTGGCGACTGTGCGAGGCGCTCTGGACCAGCGACCGGCTGAACCTGAACAAGTTCGTCTGCGTGCAGCCGCTGTACAACATCGTCAATCGCGACATCGAGGTGGAACTGCTGCCGTTGTGCCGCGAACATGGGATCGGCGTCGTCAGCTACAGCCCGCTCGCGCGGGGCATCCTCACCGGCAAGTACAGGCCCGGGGAAGCATTTCCGGAAGGCAGCCGCGCGTCGCGCAACGACCCGCGCATGAAGCAGGCCGAACTTCGGGACGCGAGCCTCGAGATTTCCCAGAAGCTCGCCGCTCACTGCGAGAGGAAGGGCTGCGCTCCCAGCCAGTTCGCGCTGGCCTGGTGCCTGGCGAACCCGATTCTCACTTCCGTCATCATCGGTCCCAAAACCGAGGCGCAATTTGACGACAACCTGCGCAGCCTCGCCGTCCAGATGACCCCCGAGGACGAATCGTTCATCGACGGTCTGGTCCCGCCCGGGGAACACAGCGGCAAGGGGTTCCAGGACTCTGCGTACCCAATCACCGGTCGCCCGCGCCGGTAACGCTGCGCCGTTGTACTGTGCTGGCGCCACGTCACCCAACCTGGCGTGTCGACCTGCATTCGCCCTGCCACCGGCAATGCCGTAAACGCTGACTCTACGGGCAGTTACCGCGGCAGCGGTCGTCCGGTCTCTGGCGGTGCGCGAGTTTTCTCTGATTCTCGCTTAACTGTGCGTGCGCGCCTCGTCTCCTGTGTGTACGCGGGAAACAACAATACCCGCCGCAAGACACAAACGACGTCCTGCGAACGCTCCCGATGTTCGGGAGTTGATCTCTCATCACCTTCGTGAATTCAGGAGACTTCTCATGACGACTCGCAACCTCATCGCCGCCTGTGCCGTGTTCGCCTCTCTCACCGCCTCGATCGTCAACGCCGGCCACGTCAGCGGCCGCCGGGAACTCGAAGATGCGACGGTCAACGCCAACAGCTCCGTCAGCTACATGACGACCTTCCACGGCGGTGAGCTGGCGGAAGTGATCATCATGGGTGATGGCGATACCGACCTCGACCTGTTTGTCTACGACGAGAACGGCAACCTGGTCGCATCGGACACCGACACGCTCGACTTCTGCGTCTGCCAGTGGACGCCGAACTGGACCGGCGAGTTCACCGTCGTGGTGACCAACCTGGGCAGCGTCTACAACCAGTTCGACATCGCCACCAACTGAACCTGCCGCTGCAACGCAGTGCGGGCCAACCGCGGGTCGCTCCGAGAACTCGGACGACCCGCGTTTCTTTTGCGGATCACGCTGGTTTGGCCATCGATCACGATCAGGCCGCGTTTCGTGCCTCCACGTTCACCACGAAGTTCACCCAGACCACGGAGAAGATCCAGGCGTTGGAAGTTGCCGTCTCTGTGCCGTGCGTGAACTCGGTGTTGAACTTCCTTGACTTCGAGCACAAGTTGATGCGGATGGAGTAATTCGTGGTCGGACTCGCTCTGAGAGTCCAATATCGCCGCCAAAGCCACGACGGCACTGAGCAGCATATGTAGACGTCGTCAGACTTCGCAGTGCCTTGTCGCTCATGTCATCGGTTCGCAATCTCGTGCTGCGGCACGCGACGGCGATCGAGATTCTCTGAGCGCGCAGATGCGTCTCTGTGCCTTTGCGTCGCTGTCCTGACAATGACCGGCCGCGTTCCAGACCGTGTCATCCCAGACACTGTGCGGATACGATCGCCGGCGTGCCACGACGTGCCGAGCGGCGCAAGTGCCCCCGGCGGGGATGAACCCCGCCGCTCGAACCGGACCGAATAATGGACTATCGCCGACCGACCACAAAAGTGCTGTTCCTCGCGCTGTTGATTCTCACGACATCTCAGTCGTTGCCGGCGCAAGTCGATCCCTCCGGAGCGGCGCCGATCGTGGCCGGGACGATTGGCGATGGCGTGGCGGACGACACGGCGGCCATCCAGAGAGCCGCGGACGCCGGCGGCGCACTGCGGTTTTCACGCGGCACCTACCGGCTGACCAGCACGGTGGTCGTCGATCTCGACAAGGCCGGGTTCACGTCGCTGGCCGGCGATGGAGTCGCTCGGTTCGTGATGGCAGGCGCCGGTCCGGCGTTCCGGTTCGTCGGCACGCATCAAGGCTCAGCGGACCCAGGCAGTCTGAAACCAAACATCTTCGAACGGCAGCGGACGCCGCTGGTGGACGGCATCGAAATCGTCGGGGCGCACCCCGAAGCCGACGGAATCGAGGCGACGGGAACGATGCAGTTGACCGTGTCGCGGATCACCGTCAGCGAAGCTCGGCATGCCATTCATCTCACGACGCGAAACCGCAACGTGATCATCAGCGATTGTCATCTCTATCACAATCGCGGGGCCGGCGTGTTCTATGACCAGGTCGATCTGCACCAGTCGAACATCAGCGGCTGCCACATCAGCTACAACGCGGGGGGCGGTATCGTCGTGCGCGGCGGAGGCGTACGGAACCTGCACATCGGGAC
>JAEUIG010000770.1 GCA_016795125.1 Planctomycetaceae bacterium
CGAACCGCTTTCGGTTCCCGGCTATCAAACAAACGAGCCGCCGAGTTCAACCCGGCGGCTCGTGTCGTTTCAACAGGGGGCTCACGCCCCCCGCTCGCTATGCCGGCTGCAAGTCCGACAATGCGTCCTTCAACCGGCTCCGTGACGTGTGCAGACGACTCATGATCGTCCCCACCGGGCTCGAGAACCGGTCGCTCATCTCCTTGAGGGACTGACCCTCGAAGTAGAACGCGACCAGCGTGTCCCGATCCATCGGACGCAGGGTCTTCAGGCCGTCGCGGACCTGGCCGGCCCGCTCCGTCCGTTCGATCCGTTCCAGCGGCATGTCGACCGACGCCCGCACCGCATCGAACGATTCCGGCGAGAACATCGTCTCGCGCGGCCGACGCACCGCCCGGTTGATCGACATCCGCACGGCGATCCGCTTCAGCCAGCCGGCGAACCGTTCCGGCTCACGGAGCTGGCCGAGCTTCCGCAGGGCGCGCATGAACACGTCCTGCGTCACTTCGGCCGCTTCGGACCGGTTCCGCAGCCGGCGGAGGACGATCGCGAAGACGGCCGACTGGTAGCAGGCGGCGAGTTCGCCGAATGCCGACCGGTCCCCGTTTTGGGCGCGTCGCACGAGCAAGATCAACTGTGCCTCTTCCATGACATCACGCTTCTGTTCAAATCGGACTCCGCCAACGGATGTGGCGAAAGCCGCAGGCTTGGTGAGGATTCATGGCCAGGGGGGCGAACGCGCGGGATCGCAACGATCCGGGGGCGCGATGCCGACCGAGGGCCATGAACGTCCGGCAGAAACGGGAACGCAGCGGGTCAACCGTGCGGTTGCCGTCTCACGCCGGGGTCGGAGGTGGCGAAGGCTGGTTTCAGCCTCGCTGCCTCACACCGCTCGTGACAACACGAGCGACGCCCAGGCGCTCGCCGGGAGTTCCGCAGGCGCTGCCGCACTGCGTGATCCCGGCTGACTGGCCGGCATTCGCATCCGCCACGACTCGGCGGCTGCTGCCGCTGGTTGTGCGGAATACGACGCGGCCGCCGCGGAGGCGTACCTCATGCGCAGCGCCGGAAGCCGGCGCTGATGAAGCCGTTTCCCCAGATGCTTGGGCTGCGAACCGGCGCGATCGAAACGGACGTCGGCGACGACCGGGCAAATAACCGTCGCAATGACGGCGCCGTCGACAAACCGTGTACCGTTGATCGTGCTCTGATTCAGCATCGCAGCACCTGCATGCAGCCTTCGCTGCAGTCCTCTGGAGAAACTCAGATGAACAGTTGCCCTCTTCCTTCCGAGAGCGGTGATCCGTGAAACTTGCCGCCGGAGAGCGGAACCTCCCCGATGCGGCACTCAGTATCTCTTGTACGCACTCCGACCGGCGGAGTTAAGGTAAGGTTCGGCACTTTTGCCCTGAGATTTGGATTTTCTTCCGGGAATCCCGGTTTCGGGCGAACCGCCCCGCATACCGGACACTTTCGATTCCCGGACCTCCCACGTACGATAGCGGCCTTCCGGCCTGTCCGGCTCCCGGCACGCCCCGATCCGCAGTGATGCGCAAACTTATTGGCAGACTGACGATGCAGCGAATTCTTGCAAGTGCGGCCCTCGCCACTTTCCTCCTCGCCGCCGGGTGCCCGCAGTCCCAGACGACCTACGAAGCGCCCAATCCGCCGGACACGCCGGCCGTTGTCGAATACACGGGCGAACCGGCCGCAACGGAAACCGCTCCCCCGGCTGACAACGCAGATTCGATCGCGAAGCTGGAAGCCCTCGGAGTCAAGCTGACCCGCGATAAAGCTGGTGCCGTCACCGGCCTCGATGTCGTCGCCGCTGACCTCAAGGACGCCGACCTCGAACTCCTCAAGGGGCTGCCGTCCCTCGTCGACATCGATCTCGCCAAGTCATCGGTGACCGATGCCGGCCTCGCCGCTCTGCAGTCGTTCCCGAATCTCAAGTCGCTCGGGCTGCAGCGCTGCAACCTTGTGACCGATGCCGGGCTGAGCCACCTCGAATCCGTCCCCAACCTGGAGCGGCTGTACCTGCTGTACACCCTGATCGGCAACGACGGGATGGAGCATGTCGCCAAGCTCAAGAAGCTGAAGGTGCTCGACCTCCGCGGGTCGAAGGTCAGCAACGCCGGGCTGGAGAAGTTGCGGGAACATCCCGCACTGGTGGACATCAAGTTGCGGGCCTCGAGCATCGACGACGAAGCCCTGCCGATCCTGGCGTCGATCAAGCAACTGCGTTCGATTGAAGCCGAGGACACCACCATCGTCGGCACCGAACTCGGCCAGCTCGCCACGCTGACCGACCTGCAGAAGCTCAATCTCTGGCGCAGCTACGTCGATGAATCGTCGTTTGCTCCGCTGAGCGTTCTCACCAAGCTGCGCGATCTGCGACTCCGCGGGACGGCCGTGCGCGCGACCGTGCTGAACACCCTCGCCGCCTCGAAGGACTCGCTGATTTATCTCGACCTGATCGAGTGCCCGATCAACGACGACGAACTGGCGGCGATCGAGCCGTTCCAGCGGCTCGAAACGCTCGAAATCTGGCAGACGAATCTCGGCGACGCCGGCCTGGCGCACATCGGCAAGCTGGCAAATCTCAAGAGCCTCGACATCAGCATCTGTCCGAACGTGACGTCGGCCGGAATGACGGCCCTCGTGCCGCTCTCCAAGCTCGAAACACTGAACCTGTCGCAGACCGGCATCGACGACGCCGCGCTGGACACGCTGTCGACGATGTCGCAGCTCAAATCGCTCGACGTGCGGCTCACCAGCGTGACCGACGCTGGCGTGGCCAAATTCCAGGCCGCAGTCCCGAACTGCAAAGTCACAAGGCAATAGGAAGCGGTCAGCTTTCAGCCGTGAGCCATCAGCGAGACCACGCACGCGAAGAGCAATAGAAACACTCCTGTCTTCCTTCGTGTCCTTTGTGACCTTCTGTAAAATCCTGCCCTTGCCGAAGAAAGAAGGACTTACAGAAGCTTACGAAGTTCACAAAGAAGAAGTACAGAGCGAGTGCGTTGCATCAGTTTCGGTTGGCGT
>JAEUIG010000793.1 GCA_016795125.1 Planctomycetaceae bacterium
CGCCGCGGTCGATCGTCTTCTTCATATGCGCGCCGCCCATCCGCGAGCGTGCATTGCCGTCCAGCGGATCGAGCCGGCAGATGTGCTCCCAGACCTTGGCGGCAACGTCGTATTCGCCGCGCTGCTCGAGGAGTTCGGCCAACTGCTGGTTGAGCTGCTTGTTGGAGGGCTCAATGTTGCGGGCTTCCTGAAGCGCGAAACGGGCCACCTCCATGTACTGCCGGGCCTGGGCCGCCTCGGCCAGGTCAACGTTGAGTTGTACGTCCCAGGGGTTGATGGCCAGTCCCTCTTCGCAGGCCTTGTCGACTTCGTCCCATTCGGCTTTGGCCTTGGCCTTCTTGATTCGGCTGCGGATGCCCATCAGCTTGCTCTTGGCGAGCGCGCCGGCGCCGGTCTTGTTGTCGCCATACTTCTTGTATTCGGAGTTGCGGAGCAGCTGCCGGTACATGACGTTGTCGGGGACGAACCGCGCACACGTCGTAAACATCTCGACGGCGAAGTCCCAGTTTTTCTTGTCCACCGCCTCGACTCCCTTGCGGTAGCAGTCCGAGGCGAACTTGTTCTTGTCCATGGTGATGCTCAGCGTCTGCGGCAAGTCATGCGGACAGCCTCCGCTTGCCAATCGGTCGACAAGGACGGCGTCTGTTCCGAATTATAGTGGGCGGCTCCATTTGTCGCTGCAATGTTCGGCGGGGAGGCGATACATGGTGCTGTCGTCAACGAGTCCGGCACATTCTCGGATGTGTTCCCGTGACAGGTCTCCCGGTCGCCCGCTTGCGGCGATGCCTGCCGATAGAACGCAGAAGCGCAGTCGCCGATCGTCATGACCGGTGGCTCGATTCTCCATGATCACCCGCGTCAGTGTTCGTCGCCCGAGCGCAACTCCATCGCTGCCCAGCATATCCGTACGACCGGACGAATGCCGGGCGCTGGAGGAAAATCGACGTTCCGAGTGCAATCGTCGACGAAAAGCGGCGGGGACCAGCCCCGCCGCTCGCACTTTGCCGATAACCGATCGCCCAGAACCCTACATGATCGAAAAGTAGTTCTTCACCGCCACGTCCAGCCGCTCCGTCGTCGCCACTTTGGGGAGGTCGTGCACGTTGCAGTAGTTTTCGATCTGCCGCAGGATGTCACGGGGGTGGCAGAACCGCATTCCCCGTCCGGTCGTCTTGAAATGCCGATCGACGAGGTAATTGACCTCGTCCTGTTTGCATTCGATCCCCATGCTCCGGGCCAACTGCACAAACAGCACCCGGAATTGTTCGTCCGTCGGGTCCATGACTTCAATCTTGTACGGAATACGCCGCAGGAACGCTTCCTCCACGAGGTCGCGCGGCTCAAGGTTTGTCGAGAATACGATCAGCTCATCGAACGGCACCTGGATCGTCCGGCCGCTTTCCAGGTACAGGAAGTCGTGCCGCTCTTCGAGAGGCACGATCCAGCGGTTGAGGAGCTCGTCGACCTCCATCCGCTGCCGGCCAAAGTCGTCGATCAGCAAGGTGCCGCAGTTGGCCTTGAGCTGCAGCGGCGCTTCGCCGATGCCCGACCCGCGGGTGTAGGCGATTTCCAGGTTGTCCATGCGGAGTTCGCCGCCGACGATGATCGTCGGCCGTTCGATCCGCACCCAGCGGCCGTCCACATGCTTGGCGGTCTGGGCGTCGGGCGGGACTTCCTTGTGCTTGTTTGGATCGTACAGCCGGATGATTTCGCCGGAGACGCCCAATGATTTCGGGATCCAGATGGCGTCGCCGAAGGCCTTGGTGATCCGCGACGCGATGCTGGTTTTGCCATTCCCGGCGTTGCCGAACAGGAACATCCCGCGTCCGGCGTAGATCGCCTGCGCAACGCGGCTGGTGAGGTCTTCGCTCATCGTGAGGTCGGTGAAGGCCTCCCTGATTCTTGCCAGCGAAGGTTTGGCGGCGCTGAGCGTCTGAGCCTTGACGCTGGCCACGTACTGCCGCAGCGGCACCGGCGCCGCACCGAAGTACGTGCACTGCTCGCTCAGGCCGCGCGCCTGCTCCAGTCCGATCTCCGTCAGTTCGTAGACGTAGTCGCCGCCGGCCGCGGAACCCTTGTAGACGACAAACCGGTCCTGCTTCATCTGTCGCAGGAGGCCCTCGATGACCGGCAGCCGCAGGCCAAGTTGCTGACTGATGCGAAAGCCTGTATCGGCGCGGCGGTGATACAGGAACTTCAGGATCAGTCCGGCGACCTCCGGCTCCTGCAATCCGGCTTCCGGGAGCGACTTGGGCGCTACCGGGCAGAAACTGCCGTCTCCCGAGCGGGTGGGCGCTTCGAGGCTGGCCGCAGCGGCGTCTGCCTGGGCCGGCGCAGCAGCCGGTGGGGCTGCCGCCGGTCGTGGCGGTTGTCCGACGGCAGCGGCGAGCTTGGCGGCATCCAGGACGGGCTGGCCCTCGCGCTGGCGACCGAGGCTGCGCAACAGGGAGTCAATTTCGACGGTGGTTTGTGCCATCGGTATGAACCGGTTCGGGTTCGTGCGCGAATGCGCGTGTGGACACTGCT
>JAEUIG010000799.1 GCA_016795125.1 Planctomycetaceae bacterium
AGAGGGTGCCACCCAGTGCGTACACGTCCGCGCGGGCCGTCGCGCTGAGGCTGTCGTCGGCCTGCTCGGGGGGCATGTAGTCCGGCGTCCCCAGGCAGTCGTGGCCGAAAATCATGGCCAGCGAAAACTCCTCGCCGCAGAGGTCGGTCCCCAGGTAGGCGAGACCGAAGTCGACCAGCTTCACCTCTCCCTGCGCGTTGAGCAGCAGGTTGTCCGGCTTGACGTCGCGATGCACCAGCCCCTGCTGATGCAGACTGGCGAGGCCTTCCGCCGCCTGACACGCCATGTCGCAGGCCGCGCTCCAGTCGAACGGGCCGTTCAGCGCCACCAGCTCGTGCAGGGCGATGCTGTCAAACAACTCCATCACGACGTAATCGACCTCGCCGAAGACGTCGTCCGTCTCTCCCAGCGCCAGGGTGCGGACGATTCGCTCGTGCTGCAGCTGCATGCCGATGCGCGCTTCGAGCCGGAACCGGGCCCGCATGCCCGCATCATGCTTGAAACGTTCGGCGAGCACCTTGACGGCGACATCCTGCCCCGACTGCGTATCCACGGCACGGAACACCGTCCCCATGCCGCCGACCCCGACAATCCCTTTCAGAACGTACCGGTCAATCCGCAGCTTGCGGTAGCGGCCGGCCAGCAGCTCGTCCGCCTGGTAGCGGGTGAGCAGCCGCGCCTTGATCAGGGCGTCGGCGATCGCAGCGTCGTCCCCGGTGTTCGCGCCGGCGATCACATCCTGCGCAGCCCGGCGCTGTTCGGCATTGTGAATGCCGCTGCGTTCCAGGGCTTCGAGCAGCACGGATGTGGTCGTGGCCACGCAGACGGACTCCGACAGGAGGCCAGCGGTGACAATACGAACGGCAGCGCCGCGCTCCGGAGCGGAACAACGGGAAATGCGTACGTGTCAGCCGGCCCGCGACGTTACGTCCACAGTATATCGATCTTCGACCAGCCGCCTACCAGAAATTGTGGTCCATTGCGGGAATCGCCACCGCCGGTTTCAGGACGACGCGAGAGCCTGATCCGCCGGCGACTCCGGCACGGCGATCAACCGCTTGATGATGGCGATAAATACCCCGGTGCACAGCAGGTTGACCGCCAGGCACAGCATCGCCACGAGCATCACCGGCCCGTTGATGCCGTACGACAGCGACAGGACAAGCACCCCGGCGCCGACCTCGCCGCGAGGCCACATCCCCACGCCGAGTGCGATCCGCTCTCTCAGCGGGGCTTCCGACCGGTAACAGAACGACGGGAACATCTTCCCGACATTGCTCAGGACCGTGACCATCAGCACATGGAAGGCAACCATGCCCCAGCCGATGTCGGGGGTCAGGTGCGCGACAGCGCCTTCGATCGCCGGATGCAGCTCCTTGTCGCCGGGCTCTCCGATGAACACAGGCATGGACAGGCCGACCGCCGCCATGAAGCACGCGGCAATAATGGTCGAAACGCGCTGCTCGCTCTCCTCCACGGGGCCTTCCTGGTGCCCTTCGACGGCATCGTCCGAGTGCGGATCGGCAGCGGTGGCCGGTCGCGCCATGATGCAACCGAGCGCAAACGCCGGCAGCAGGATTTCGATATGAATCGGAAAGGTGGGATCAATGATCTTGGTAAAGGAGTAGAACACTTCGATCGCCGCAGTCATGGCGACCGAGTACCCCAGCACCCACGGCCAGCTGACGGGTATCGCTTTTTCGTGCAGGAACCGCCACGCCCCCCACAACAGGACCGTCACGATCACGAGAATGACCATCAGTTGCCAGCGGAACCCCGTCATCCAGATCTGCAGCGGAATCAGCAGCAGGACGGTGTCGAGATCGTCGAAGATGGCGAGGACGCGGGCTTTCTGGAACACCCAGCTCGCGCTCAACCCGGCGGCGGCCAGCATGCTGAACAGCACTCCGGCGGACGTTGGCGAACTGAACCGCGACGCCAGCAGGATCTCTTTCCACACGTCGAGATTGCCCCAGCCCTCCCGCGAGATCATCGCGAACACGAAGTAAAAAGACACGAAAATCCATGGGAAAGCCGCCGCCGTGGCGGCCACCAGGTAATCCCAGGCGTACTTGCCCGGATTCTTCTTGTCGACTTCGAACTCGTAGCCGACGTGGATCATGATGAACCCCAGCCCCACCATCGTGAACAGGCGGATCCCGAAAGCAATCGGTCCGAAGTTCTCGACCATCCGGGGCAGGAGCTGGGAGCCGACCAGGCCGAGGATCAGCAGCACGGAAAACAGCAGAACTTTGCGCATGGGATCAGACAGGGCCGTTGAGAAGGGCCAATCGGGGCGAGGTGGTCCGCGTTCGGGCAGGGCTGCCACGAGCGAGTAGTTGCGGACCGTCGAGCGCTTCAGACCCGCATTGCTCTACAGCAAGAACTCACGATAGTATCCCCGCAGAGTAACGTCCCGGACTCGGCGACGGAAGGCTTTACGGCGAATCGTCAAACGGAATTCGCGATCGCCGCGCAGCCTTGGGCCCCGCCTTCTCCGTTGGCCGGCCCACAGGATTCACGACCTGCAAGGAACATCGCATGGACCGCCATTGGCCGGCCAGGGGCGTCGTGCTGCTTGCCCTGTGCTGCGCGAGTTGGCCGGCGTTCGGCCAGCAGTCCCCGGAAGTCCGTGTCCCGGAGGGCTTCGAGGCCACGCTCTACGCCGATGACGACCTCGCTCACGACATCTTCTCGCTGACGGTCGATTCATTCGGACGCGTCGTCGTCTCCGGATTGAATTACGTCAAGATTCTCGAAGACTCGGACAGCGACGGCCGCGCCGATCGCGCCATCAACTTTGCCGACGGACCCAGCACCGGCGCTCAGGGCCTGTACTTCTACGGCCGCGACCTCCTCTGCTCCGGCGACCAGGGCCTGCTGCGATATCGCGACCGCGACGCAGACGATCGCGCCGACGGACCCCCCGACGTCTTCCTGAAGATCAAAGCCGGCGGCGAACACGACCTCCATGCCATCCGCAAAGGCCCCGACGGCTGGTGGTACCTGCTCGCCGGCAACAAGGCCGGCGTCACCGCCGAATACGCCACGCTGGCATCATCTCCCGTCAAGGCCCCGGAAGCGGGCACACTGCTCCGCCTCAGTCCCGACCTGACGAAAGGCGAAATCATTGCGCACGGGTTTCGCAACCCGTACGACTTCGATTTCGGCGCTCTCGGCGACCTGTTCACCTTTGACAGCGACGGCGAACGCGAGATCACCCTCCCCTGGTACCAGCCGACGCGCGCGTACCAGGTGGTTCCCGGCTCGCACGCCGGGTGGATTACCGAGAACTGGAAGCGGCCGGGAGAGTTTGCCGACATGCCGCCGGTCGTCGCCGGCCTGGGACGCGGTTCGCCCACCGGCGTCGTCTGCTATCAGCACACCCAGTTCCCGGCGCAGTTCCGGGGCGCCCTGTTCCTGCTCGACTGGACCTACGGCCGGGTCTTCGCGATTCCACTCGGTCGCGCCGGCAGCACCTGGACCGGCACGCCGATCGACTTCATGACGGCCGTCGGCCAGTACGGCTTCGCCCCCACCGACGCCGAAGTCGGCCCCGATGGTTCGCTGTACGTGGCGGTCGGAGGCCGCGGCACGCGCGGCGGCGTGTATCGCATTCGCTGGAAGCAGTCGCCGCCAGTCGAACTGCCAGCCGTCGAAGCCCAGGCCAACGCCGAACAGAAACTGGCGTTCTGCCTGCAATCGCCCCAGC
The DNA here is from genome assembly GCA_016795125.1 of Planctomycetaceae bacterium. Lineage (GTDB taxonomy): Bacteria > Planctomycetota > Planctomycetia > Planctomycetales > Planctomycetaceae > JAEUIG01. Next base: position 3,713 of record JAEUIG010000799.1, read on the forward strand.
CGCTCAGCAGCTGGTCGCGTCGCCGGTGGGAACCGGTGGCCAAGGCCCTGGGCGCCGACGCCTTCGTCCAAGCCGCTTTCGACGAACGCCGCCCCGCTCCAGAACGCATCCGCGCCATCGAGATTCTGACCGAACAGTTCCAGGGACTGACGAGCGACCTGGCGCTGCGGCTCGCCGGCAGCAAGTCGGCGGATGTCCGGGCCCGCGTCGCCTGGTCCATCGGTCGCACGGAACCGCGACTGCCCAGCACTCCATTGATGACGCGGCTGCTCACCGACACCGACCCGCTCGTCGTCCGTTGCGCGCTGGAAGCTCTGCAGGGCGCACAACCGGAAGCCTTCGCCACTCTCACGGAACCTGTCGGCCACCAGTTGGGGAATTCCGATCGGTTTGTCCGCGAGGCCGCGGTCCGGCTGCTGCCGCTGGCCGATGAAGACAGCTACCACGCCATCGCTGCGGCGGCCATTCAGCGCGGCTGGCTGGCGGCGGTTCCCGTGGCTCAGGGATACGCGCTGCGCAGGCCGGGATTCAACGCGTATGCGATCGACATCGGCCTCCGCGTGCTGACCGGCACGCATCCCCCCCGGCTGAAGTACGACGCCGCACGGCTCATCGAAATCGGACTTGGCGACGTCACCCCCGAGAACACTCCCGGCGGCGCCGTCTTCGAAGCCTACACCTGCCGCGTCGACCTCTCTGAGCATGCCGCCGACCTGGAACCGTTCGCCGGCCGGATCATCTCCCTGTATCCGACGGGAGACGTCGCCGTCGATCATGAACTCGTGCGGATCATCGCCATGTTGCAGCCCGACGATGCGGCGCTGCGCGACCGGCTGCTCTCCTCAATTACCCCGACGTCGCATCCAACCGACGACATTCACGTACTCATCGCCCTCGCGCGCCTGCCCGGCGACCGCAGCGAATCGCAGCAGAAGCTCACCGGCGCTGCACTGCTGGCGATCGACCGGAAGGTCCAGGAACGCGCGCTGCGACAGGACCTGCACTGGAACGACCGCATTCTCGAACTTTATGCCGGCCTCACGGAGCGCGACCCGAAGCTGCCGGCATCGCTGCTGGATCAGCCGGAATTCGGCCGTCCCGCCCATGTGCAGTTGGTCTCGTCGATGCCGCCGGAGCGGTTTGGCGATGCCATCGCCGTCTTCGTCGCCAAGGTCCGCGCGGATGAGAACTACGCCTGGGATCCGGACGTCATCTTTCTGCTCGGAGCGTCGGACGATCCCGAAGTCCGCAACATGCTGCGGCTGCGGTTCGACGATTTCGCTCTGCGGAACGCCATCCTGATGACGCTCTCGCAGCAGCCGGCGGAGATCGACCGACCGCTGTTCATCGAAGGTCTGGAAGGCACTCCATTCGACGTCCTCGGCCAGTGCATCACGGCGCTGGCGCTGCTGCCGCCAAAAGCCGAGCCGCGCGAGGTGGTCGCACTGGTGCGTTCGGCGCGGCGGCTGGGCTTCAAGGAGCAGGAACGTGAATTCCGCGACCAGATCATCGAACTGCTGCGGCTCAAGACCGGCCAGGACTTCGGCTATCAGCTCGGCAAAGAAGGCGATGCACAGCAGGCCGCCATCGACGGCTGGTCGAAATGGGCCGAAACGACGCACCCCGAGGAATACGCCCTGCAGACCGGCGCCGCGACAGAGAACCTTGACGATCTCCATGCCCTGCTCAGCCAGGTGAACTGGGACTCCGGAGACGCCACGCGCGGCTCAAAAGTGTTCGTGACCCGGCAATGCAGCCAGTGTCACAACAGCCGTACGGCGCTCGGCCCGGACCTCTCCGGAGTCGCCGGCCGCTTCTCGCGCGACGACCTGTTCACCGCGATTGCACTCCCCAACAAGGACGTCTCGCCGCGCTACCAGGCGACCTCGATCATCACCACCGACGGACAGGTCCACAGCGGCATGATCGTCTACGAATCGGTCGACGGCCTCGTGCTCCGCAACGCCACAAACCAGACCCTGCGGATCGAAACCGAGGAGATCGAAACGAAGCGGACTCTCAACACGTCGCTGATGCCGGCGGGCCTACTGAAGGACCTTAATCCCTCGGACCTCGCGGACCTGTACGCCTACCTCCGCAGCGTCGGCACACAGACGCAGACGGCGAAGACGCAGGAGACGTCGGCTGCGGAGTGAGGCAGACAGCGTCCTCGCAATCATTCCAGTGAACGACGTCCTCGGCGGACGCCGCTCTCTCAACTCTCCGCCCCCGTCTAGCCCCGCGCGCAGGCCGCTCCTATAATTCCGGCCTGTCCATCGACCATCGTCCATCCCCCATCGACCTCTCATGAATTCCGAGCTTCGCGACCAATGCGACACCCTCCTCGAGCGGATTGTCCAGCTCAGGGACTCTCTTTGACCACGCCGTCAAACAGTCGCGCGAGGCCGAAATCGCCTCCCTCATGGAAGCGCCGAACTTCTGGAATAACCAGGAACAGGCCCAGAAGATCGTCGGTGAACTCCGCATCCTCAAAGCATCGCTCAAGCCGCTCGATGAACTGGCCGCGGGAGCCGACGACCTGACGGCGCTGATCGAACTGGCCGACGAGGACGATTCCGGCGAGCTCGACGGCGAGGTCCGCACGGCTTTCGCCGACATGCAGACCAAGCTCGACGCCGCAGAGCTGCAGGCCAGCATGGCGTCCGCCGAGGACGCCGGCAGCGCCTACATGACCATCCAGGCCGGCGAAGGGGGCAACGACGCCGCCGACTTCGCCGAAATGCTGCTGCGCATGTACAGCCGCTGGTGCGAAACCCACGGCTACAAGACCGAAGTCATCGACCGCTCCGACGGCGAAGAGGCCGGCATCCGCAACGCGTCGCTGCATATCAAAGGGGATTACGCCTTCGGATACCTGAAGGGGGAAACCGGCAACCATCGTCTCGTACGGATGAGTCCCTTCGATGCGGCCGGGCGCAGGCAGACATCGTTCGCGGCGATCGACGTCACCCCGGACCTGGGCGACGAAGTCGAGATCGAAATCGACTGGTCCAAAGACGTCCGCGAGGACACGTTCTGCGCCGGCGGCGCGGGGGGCCAGCACGTCAACAAGACGGCGTCGGCGATTCGCCTGACGCACCTGCCGACCGGGATGGTCTCGCAGTGCCAGAACGAGCGCAGCCAGCATCAGAACCGGGCTCTCGCCCGCAAGATGCTCAAGGCCAAACTGTTCCAGATGGAACAGGACAAGCGCGCCGCGGAGGCGTCCGCCCGCCGCGGACAGAAGTCGACCATCGGCTTCGGCGGCCAGACCATCCGCCACTACGTGCTGCAGCCCCAGCAGTTCGTCAAAGACGAGCGGACGGAACTCAAGACGAGCAATCCGTTCGAGGTTCTGGACGGCGCGCTCGATCCGTTTATCGAGTCGTATTTGCGGTGGAGTATTGCGAAGTAGGACACTGCGAAACCGCAAGCGAGCGACGCTTGCGGATTCGCAAGCTATGCCAGCAGTGCCAGTATCTCCCGCTGCACCGGACCACCGGTCACCCGCGGCTTCCCGGCCGCGTCGATGAACACATTGATCTCGCTGCGGATGCCGAACTCCGGCAGGTAGATCCCCGGCTCGATTGAAAAGCACGTCCGAGGCACCAGCCGCCGCTCATCGTGCGTCTCCAGATTGTCCATGTTGGCGCCGTTGCCATGGACCTCCGCACCGATGCTGTGCCCGGTCCGATGCGCGAACGCCGCCCCGTAGCCCGCTTTCTCGATCACGCCGCGGGCCGCATCGTCGACCTGCCACCCGCGCACTTCGCGGCCGGCGGACAGCTCGGTCTCGATGAACCGCACCGCCGCATCGCGCGCCGCGGCGACCACCGCAAAGACCTCGGCATACTTGTCCGGCACGCTCTCGCCGACATAACCCATCCGCGTCAGATCGCTGTAGACAGATCGCGGCTGGTCCAGCTTGCACCACAGGTCGATCATCACCAGGTCGCCCCCCCGAATCCGGCAGTCCGAGCCGTGCCCGGTCTCGTAGTGCGGCAATCCGCTGTGCTCCGCGCGAGCGACAATCGGCGGGTGATACGTCGTGCAATTGTGCGCCTCGAAGTGCCGCATGATGGCCGCCTGGATCGCGACCTCCTCCACGCCCCCCGCCTTGCTCACCGCGTTCGCGATCAGCTTCCACGCCAGGTCGAACGCGCTCGTCGTCACCTTTTCCGCTGCCAGATGCATCTGCCACTGGTCGTCGTCCCAGGCCGCTTCGAACATCTGCACCAGGTCGCCGGAAGAAACGATCTGCGGCCCGCACGACTGCACCAGCTCGATCGTCCCCGCATCGACGCGCGACACGTAGGGATTTCCGTTCCGCGGCGAATACTCCATCGCGATCGTGGATGCGCCGCCGACCCGTTGCCGTACCCCGGCTTCCAGCTCCTGCCACCGCAGGTAGATCGTGCGGTCGCCGGGAAGATGATCCAGCACGCTGTCCTCGATCCGGTGCACCAGCTTGTGTGGTTCACCAACCGCCGGAATCCAGTAGAACCATCTGCGAGAAGCGGTCAGGTCTTCCGGAAACTGCGTGACCCGCCGCGCGAGCACATTCAGTCCGCGAAAGTCATAGAGCAGCCAGCCGTCGAGGTTGAGTGAACGCAACGCGGACTGAACGGCGGCAAGATCAAACATGGCGGGGGCGGGCGACTTTGTTCCGGAGATGGCCGGCGAACGACGGCGCAATCACTGCGCCACGGGGTTTATCCCCATGGCGCAGCCACACTGCGTGCTTGCATCAGCAAATCGCCAACATCCATCAACCCAGTCTACACGCCGCCCGACAGCAACGCCCGTCAGTCGCGCTTCCAGGACTCCGGCGTGCACCAACGAACTCCGACGACACCTGCCCGATTCAGTATGATCGCGGTCACTGCTCCGCGCACGCCTTTCCACGAGACGCTGCATGCCCATCATCGACGTCCACAGCCATGTCTGGCGGTACCCCGATCACTTCAACGACGACTTTCGGCAGCAGGCCAAACGCGCCCGCGCCGGCGTCGAGGTCGACCTGACCGTGCGCTACGAGGACTATGCGCGCCTGTCGGTCCCGGACGTGCGCACCATCGTCTTCGGCGGCAAGGCGCGGCTCAGCGGAGTGTGGGTCGACGACCGCTACGTCGCCGACTGCGTCGCCCAACACCCCGACAAACTGATCGGCTTCCTGTCCGTCGATCCGACCCAGGACGACTGGCAACGCGAACTGCGCGACGGACACCAGTCGCTCGGACTGCGCGGCATCAAGCTGCTGTCGATGTACGCCGGCTTCCGCCCCGACGACGAACGCCTCGACCCGCTCTGGAAGTACGCCACGCAGCATGCGTTGCCCGTGCTCCTGCACACCGGCACCACGTTCGTCTCCCAGGCCCCGCTGGAATGCACTCTGCCGCGACATCTCGACCGCGTTGCCACAAGGTTCCCCGAGGTGAAGCTGATCCTCGCGCACCTCGGACATCCCTACGAAGGGGAATGCGTCGCCGTGATCCGCAAGCATCCCAACGCGTACGCCGACATCAGTGCGCTGCATTATCGGCCGTTCCAGTTTTACCACAGCCTGATGCTCGTCCAGGAATACGGCGTGTGGGACAAGCTCCTGTTCGGTACCGATTATCCCTTCACCAGCGTGCAGGCGACGCTCGACGGTCTGCGCAGCATGAACCGGATGGTCGAAGGGACCAACCTGCCGCGTCTCGACATGCAGGCGATCGAGCGGATGATCCACCGCGACAGCCTGCCGCTCCTCGGGCTCGAGTGAGCATTTTTTGACTAAGAGCCTATCCGAGAACTGCAAACCAGCCGGGTGGCCGGGGTTGGAGCAACGCGAAACCCCGGCGAACACACACCGGGGCTTCCCTTCGGTCCAGCCCCGGCCACCCCTTTTCGGTTTTCGGATAGGCTCTAACCGCGACCGTCAGGGAGCGCACAGCGCGGCGAGCGCTCCCTGACGGTCGCGGCTAGTATGGCAACGACCGATTACGCCGCTTTCGCGAACGACTTCGCGCGGTACAGCGATTCGTAAACCACGCACGTCCGCAGCAGTTCCTCGTGCGTGCCGCTGCCGACAATGCCGCCGTCCTGCATCACGACGATGCGGTCGACCAGCTTCAGCAGCGACGGCGTCATCGAATGCGTAATGATGAACACCGTGCGGCCTTCGACGAAGGATTCCAGTGCGTTCAGAATGAAGGCCTCGCTCTGTGCATCAGCCGCAGAGGTCGCCTCGTCAAGAATCAGCACCGCCGGATT
>JAEUIG010000820.1 GCA_016795125.1 Planctomycetaceae bacterium
GGAACGGCTTGGCAGAGCCGACGGCCGTGTAGAACAGCCGGAATCCTCCCTCCGGCCGTCGCACGATGCACGGCCCCTGGACCTTGGCGTCATCCAGCGGACGCGAACTCGCGACCCGCGGACCGGGTTCCTTCGTCCACAACATTGATCGATGCATGCGATTCGATCTCACCGCGAAGTGCACAGAGAACGCGGAGGAAATGACTCTGTTCTTTTTCTCTGCGGATTCTGCGATCTCTGCGGTGAATACTCCTGTTCAATGAACGGGAAGTGGAGCGAGGATTCTCGACGCGTGCTGGCGGTCGTGGTGAATCGTGTTGGTCGCCACGACGCCGTCGGCGAGCGCGTCGATCGTCTGCGGGCCGCCGGTTTGCGGATTCGGTTCGTACAGCGGCGCGCCGGTGCTGGCGACAGTCACGCGAATCCGGTGTCCGGTGTTGAACACCTGGCTGAGCCAGCCGACGTCGAATGCGATCTTCGTGACCTCGCCGGGCTCGAGCAGCGCTTCGTGATCGAAGCCTTCCCGATAGCGGGCCCGCCACGGGTAATCCACGATGAGGATCGACCGGCCGTCGGGATACACGTCGCTGACGCGCACGATGAAATCGGTGTCGCGGGCGGTCGAACTGACAAACAGTTCGGCCCGGATGCGTCCGGTCCATTCCACCGGGGTGGTCAGCGGGTCCGTCGTGAACGTGCGGACTTCGGACTGGGCCTCGAACGCGCGAGCGTCGGTCGCTCCGGGGAACGCCGTGCCGGGAATCGACATGGGGCGGTGCGGATCGCTGGTGTACGTCGATACCGACGTTTCGGCCGTCGGTGCTGCGGCCCTCAGCGTGCTTTCCGCACCGAAATACATGGGCGTCATCTCGGCGGCCGGCGGCCAGTCGTCCGCAGTCCGCCACTCATTTCCAGGCGCTCCGGCTTCGCCGACGGCACCCATCACGTAGTACCGCACCGCCGGCTCGCGATCGACGCCGTTGTCCTCCTCCTTCAAAAAGTGATTGAACCACCGCACCATGTGCGGCACTTCCGGCCACGCGGCGTTCTCCGGGTAGACCAGCTCCCCGACGTGGTTGCCCTTATTGAGCCGGCCGTGCAGCCACGGGCCGATGATGAGCTGCTGCTGCCCGCGCGAGTTCGCCCCGCCGCGATGCTGCCGGCCCACGAAGCTGTCGATCGACCCCTGGTTCATGAAGTCGTACCAGCTGCCGATTGTGAAGCAGGGCACGTTCATCTTGTCGAAGTGCAGCGAGCAGTCCTCCTGCCGCCAGTACTCGTCGTAGTCTGGATGCTGGTCCCATTCCTGCAGCAGGGCGAGGTTGTCGGCCGGGTTGCGGCAGTTGGTCGCCAGCGACTTGAACCGCTCGGGACGGGTCGTCCCGCCGATGCGGTACCCTTCATGAAACAGGCTCAGGCCGGTGTCGGTCATGTACTGGCAGACGAGATGCGGCGGCTGCGTCACCGCGAGGAAATTCTGCGCGTAGCCCCCCTGAGAACTGCCGAGCGTGCCGACCTTGCCGGTGCTCCACGGTTGCGTCGCGAGCCACTCGCAGACATCGTGTCCGTCCTGCAGTTCGCCCCAGCCGATCGTGCGATAGCCGACCCACGTCCCTTCGGAATCCCAAGTCCCGCGATAGTTGACGAGTGCGACGACGAAGCCGTGCCCGGCCAGCTCGGCGGCTGCCTTGCGCGTCCCCGCGCCACGCAGATCGGCGTACCGCTGCTCGAACACCACCGGCCAGGGGCCGTCACCCGGCGGTGTGTAGGTCCACACCGAAATCTTGACGCCGTCCCGCATCGGCACCATCTCGTGACGCTCGATGACGGGGGAGAGGTCAACGTCGTCCGCGGCGGCCGACATCGCCGCCGACATCAGCATCAACGTCGGTCCACAGATTGCGATCACCATCATCTGCTGCAAGCGCTGCATCGCACGCTCCGGTTGCTGACGGCGATCGTTTATCGATCGTCGCGACGGCTCAGTCTGGTCGAGTGCGAGTGAGAACGCAATCGGCGGCGATTGACCGCAAAATTCAGCTTTACGGAGCCGTCCGACTGCTGAAGGCTGATCGCTGACGGATGATCGACACTTGCACAGTACCCCGGAAACCGCGACGATCCACGCTGTGGTGGTCACGTTTCATCGCGGAGGAGACGCCGGTGAGTCTGCAAACGCTGCTCGAGGACGTGGTTGATCGTGCGGCCGACCCGCTGGAGGCCCAATTTGGTCTGCCGCTGGAGCTGAAGGTCGTCGACCCCGAGGTCATCCACGCGCTGTCGATGCACGTTGAAGGCGCGGCCCGCGACGAGTTCGCGCTCCGCGCCCTGCGGATCGGTGTGCTGGCGCTGCAGCAGGCGCAGGGACAGATTGACGCCACGGCCGTGCGCCAGGAGGGGGAACGCCTGCTGCAGAACGTGGAGCAGGCCCTGTCGCAACATCAGCAGTTGCTCAACGAACGCCTCACGTCGCAGCTCAAGATCTATTTCGATCCGCAGGACGGGCGTTTCCATGAACGAATCGAGCGCTTGATCCGGCAGGACGGCGAACTGGAGCAGTTGCTGCGGCGGCATGTCGGCGACGACGACAGCCGATTGTGCCAGACGCTGACGCAGCACATCGGCGATGGCAGCCCGCTGATGCGCGTGCTCGACCCGGACGCGGGCGACGGCATCGCCGCCGCGTTGCAGCAGGTGGTCCAGGAGCAGTTGCATGAACAGCGGCAGCGCGTGCTGGACCAGTTCTCGCTCGACAACAAGGAGGGCGCGCTGTGCCGGTTCCTGAAGGAGGTCCAGCAGCATTACGACGGGATCAGCGGCGATCTGACGGGAAAGATCGACAAGGCGGTCGGCGAGTTTTCGCTGGATGATGAGAACTCCGCACTGAGTCGGCTGGTGGGCCGGGTGACCGATGCACAGCAGACGATCACCCGCGAATTCTCGCTCGATGCGAAGGAGTCGGCGTTGTCGCGGCTGCGCGGCGAACTGATCGACCTGCTCAGGGGCCAATCGGAGAGCAACACGAAGTTTCAGGAGGAAGTCAAGGTTGCGATCGGCGAGATGAAGGCCCGCAAGGAGGAAGCGGCCCGCTCGACACGGCATGGGATCGAGTTCGAGGAATGCCTGTATGCCGTCGTGCAGGCGGAGGCGCAGCGGTGCGGCGACATCGCCGAGTTCACCAAGGAGAAGGCGGGACAGATCTCGCGCTGCAAGATCGGCGACATCGTCGTATCGCTGGGAGCCGACTGCGCTGCTCCGGATGCGAAGATTGTTTTCGAAGCCAAGGAAGACCAGAGCTATCACGACCGCCACGCTCTCGACGAGCTGGACACCGGGCGAAAGAATCGCGAGGCGCAGGTCGGCGTGTTCGTTTACTCGTCGAAGACCGCTCCGGCCGGCATCGATCCGTTCCGGCGGCTGGGGAATAGCATCTTAATTGTCTGGAACAGCGAGGATGCGGCGTCCGACCTGTACGTCAAGGTGGCGTTCACATTGGCAAAGGCGTTGTGTGTGAGTGAACGGCGAAAGCACGCGGCGGAAGCGGCCGACGTGGCGGAGATGGAACGCGGCGTGCACGCGATCGAGAGCCGTATCAAGGATCTGGACCAGATCCAGAAGTCGGCGACGACGGTCAGGAACAGTGCCGAGACGATCCTGGAAAGCGAGCGCCGGTTTCGCAAAACCATCGACGAGCAGATCGAGAACCTGCGGGAGCGGATTGGCGCTCTCAAGTCCTTGATCGGCGGCGACGCGGCATCGAGCGCAGGCTGATTCGCATTTGTTTCCCTTCGTGCCTTCGTGCCTTTGTGTGAGCCTTGCTGATTCGAACCAAACGATGCTCACACGAAGGCACAAAGGCACGAAGAGTTGAGATCGGGTAACAAGGTCTGCGAAATAAGATGCTACACGCGACGGTAAGACCCGGGCGCTATCGCCATTACAAGGGGAAGGATTACGTCGTTCTCGGCGTCGCGCGGCACAGCGAGACGGAGGAAGAGCTGGTTGTGTATCGGCAGGATTATGGCGACAAGGGGCTGTGGGTCCGTCCGCAGGCGATGTTCGCGGAAACGGTGACGATCGACGGGCGCGACGTGCCGCGGTTCGAATACGTCGGCCCTGCCGGATAGTTGCCGCGAAAGCTGGCATTTTCAGTCAGCTTCTGGCAGTCTCCCGACGTACACTCCTCACCGATGAACGTCCTGGAACGCCCGCCGTCTCACGTCTGGGAGCAATGGCCGCCGTCGCCGGCGCTGCCGTGCGGCCTGTGGCTCTGGTGTAGGCCGCCGCATGCGCCGACCGCTCTCATGGTGCGCGTGCCGGACGAAACGCTCCGTGCGGCTCCGCAGCCCGTCACCATGCGAACCGTGCTGGCGGCGCTGGGCGTGCCTGCCGGCAACGTCGCCACCTGGACCGTGCGCGGCGTGCCGTATCCCGCCCAGGCCGGACACAACCCGCTGCTGGACGCGCCCCTGCCGCCGGTCAGTCCCGGACTGGACCCGTCGATCGTGGTGCTCCTGGCTGCGGCGCTGCCGCCGCAGCCGGTGACCGAAGTTCCCGGAACGCAGGCCATCGATCGAATTGCCGCCGACTGGAATGCCAGCAACCAGGTGGAACATCAGCTCGACCTGGCGCGCAAGCAGCTGCACGACACCCTTGTTCGGGTTAACGCGCTGAACAGGGATTTGTCATCTGAGGAGCGGATGCACGGGGACCGGCAGGATCAGAACGACTGGCAGGAGGCGCGCCGCTGGCTGCGCGATGTCGCGTCGCGGCTGGGAAAACTGATCAAGGATCACGACATCGGCATGGCCAGCGCCGCAGGGCGGCGGAACAACTTCGAATCGATCTACCAGCAGGTCGTCGTCCCCCGCCGCCCGTGTGAAGGACTGGATGCCATTCAACGCGAGTTCGAGACGCACCGGAAGACTGTGCAGAATCTGCTGCTGCAGATGAACAGCGCGCAGGCGGCCGCGACGCAGGACGGAGAGCGCCGCGCCCAACAGGTGCTGCAGCGGATCGGGGCGAAGGTGCGAGCGGCGCGGACGAAGCGCGGCTGACGTGCCATTGCTCGACCAGCCGAATGTCGGCGCTCGTATCGAATTCGGTATTGCTTCGGTCGGACAAGCAGTGCGCATCGCAGGACCCACGTCCGCCGTGCCCGCCCGAAGCAGTGGCACGTTCCGGCCCTCTACTGAAAATCCAAAAACCAAAATCCAAACCCCGTCCCCCCTGCTAGAATGCCGCCGGCGCCCCGCCGTCCGTGTGAAGGACTGGATGCCATTCAACGCGAGTTCGAGACGCACCGGAAGACTGTGCAGAATCTGCTGC
>JAEUIG010000002.1 GCA_016795125.1 Planctomycetaceae bacterium
TGGATTCCTTTGTCGAGGTCCTCACGGCCGACGGACAGCGCATCGAACGTGTGCTGCTGCAGGCCGTCCGCGATTCTTACTTCACGTTCCGCGGCAAGGACGCCGACCAGGCGGACGACTTCCGCATCTTCAACTGGGAGGAAATGCAGGTCAACAACCTCCTGTACGCCAACGGCGAGGTCGTGAAGTTCTGGTTGCCGCCGCGCGGACCCGATTCCGGATTCAAAATCTATCCCGGCGACGGGAAGCGCTGGGGCTGGTTCGACACCACTCCGCTCGCGCATCCGCTGGGAGAGCCGATCTACATCGTCGAGCCGTTCCCGCCGGGGACGGACCTGATCCCGAACGGCCTGCCGGTCTTCACCGTGTACACCGAAAACGACGACGAATCCCGTCGCGAGCTGGGCACCGACTCCCGGCTCTTCTTCACGGCGCCTGCTGATGGCGAATACCTTGTTCGTCTGCGCGACGTCCGTGGCCTGCACGGCCCCGAGTTGAAATACACCCTCGCCATCCGGCCGCGTCAGCCCGACTTCAAGGTCACGCTGGCAGGCGAAGGACCGACCGTCGCCGCCGGCAGCGCCAAGGAGTTCCGGGTCACCGCGCAGCGATTCGATAACTTCGATGGACCGATCCGCATCGACGTCACCGGCCTGCCGCCGGGATTCACGACTGCGGCGCCGCTGACCATTGAGGCCGGCCAGCTCTCCGCCAGCGGGGTGATTCTGGCGGCGCCTGACGCACCAGCCCTCACACCGGAGAACGCATCCGCAGCGATGGTGAAAGCGACGGCCTCGATCAACGGAGTGGATGTGACGCACGACGTCGGCACGCTCGGCGAGATCAAGCTGGCTGAGAAGCCGAAGATCCTCGTGCGGATCGAGGCCCGCCCTGACGGACTGCAGCCGATCGGGACGTCGCCGGAAGGCTGGCCCGAGTTCGAGATCGCGCCCGGGCAGACGATCATGCTGCAGGTTCGGCTGGAGCGCAACGGATTCGATGAAGAAGTCCGGCTGGGCGGCGTCGGTTCGGGCCGCAACCTGCCGTTCGGCACCTATGTCGACAACATCGGGCTCAGCGGGCTGCTCGTCGACGCCGGCCAGGACCGCCGCGAGTTCTTCATCACCGCCCTGCCGATTGCCGAAGAGTGCACGCGGGCGTTCCATCTCACGGCGGCGGTCGAGGGAGATCAGTCTTCGTTGCCCGTGATTCTGCATGTCCGCAAGCGCGGCGATCTGGCCAAAGTGCCGTCCGCGCCATAGGCATCAGTCGGCCCGCGTTCAACGACCCGGACGCTTGAAGCGTCCGGGTCGCCTTTTTTGACCGGCTGTTCGTTACAATCCCCGGAACACTCTGAACGACACCCGGACTGCACTCTCCGTTTCGTGAGCCACAACACCGACGCTTCTTCGTTGCCGGAAGGCGCTGACAGGCCGCTCTCCAGCATTCAGCCGGGCGGCGGCGCCGTAATGCGCCTGGAACTGGCCTGGGGCTATCTCCGCCGCCTCTACCTGTGGACGTTTCGGCGCAGCTACGTCGACCGCATGCTGCGGCTGCGGAAGGGAACGGCCAACCAGTGCCCGCACCCGGTGCTGGACCCGCGCGACCTCAAGTTCTATCGGAATCGGCCCGGTTACTGGTGGGATCCCAGGGACGATCCTTTCGCCTGGCGCGACAATCTGCCGTTTGCACGTCCCGGACTGGCCGAACTGCTGCTGTTCGCGGGCCTGCTGTTCGGCATGGCGAAGCTGCTGCTGTACATCCTGTTCGCCTGGCAGCCGGCCGGGTGGTGGCGCGTGTTCTTCGGCCTGGACATCGTCGTCCTGCTGGTGCTGGGGGGATTGATCGTCTGGTTTTTCAGGAATCCGAAGCGCCGCATCCCCACCGACCCGCAGGTCGTTGTGGCCCCGGCCGACGGGCTGATTGACTCGATCCAGGAAATCGACGACGACGCCTTCATCGGGGAGCCGGCAGTCCGCATCAGCATTTTCCTGTCGATCTTCAACGTCCATATCAACCGCGTGCCCGTGAGCTGCCGCGTCGTCGGGCTGAAACATCGGCGCGGCCGGTTTCTGGACGCGCGCAATCCCGAGTCCTCCACACAGAACGAACAGCTGGCGATCTACCTCGAGCAGGCCGGCGACGTCCGCCGCCGGATGATCGTGCGTCAGATCACCGGTCTTATCGCCCGGCGCATCGTCTGCTGGCTCAAGCTGCAGGAAGAGCTGTCGATCGGCCAGCAGCTGGGCATGATCAAGTTCGGCTCACGGACCGAACTGGTGCTGCCGCGGCGCGGGTTGGAGCTGGATGTCCAGGTCGGCCAGTCGGTGCAGGCCGGCAGCAGCGTGCTTGGTCGCTACGAACCGAAGCGGAGCAGCTGAGCCCGCGTCACTTCGCTTCGGCCGACATCCGGCAGAACAGCATCCGGCCGGCGCTGTTCTGCAGCACGCTGGTGACGACCGTATCGATTTCCTGGCCGATCTCGCGGCTGCCCTGCTCCACGACCACCATCGTCCCGTCGTCGAGATAGCCGATCCCCTGCCCCGGCGCTTCGCCCTCCTTGATGACCCGGATCCGTACGTGCTCGCCGGGAATGAACCGCGGCTTGAGCGCATTCGAGACGTCGTTGAGGTTGATGACCGAAACGCCCTGCACCCCTGCCAGCTTGTTCAGGTTCAGGTCGTTCGTCACCAGCCGGCCGTTGTACTGCTTCGAAATCTCGATCAGCCGCTGGTCGACCGACTTCCCCTTGCCCGAACTGTCGGATTCCAGAATGCGGACCTCGACCTGCGGATCGGACTGCAGCCGTTTCAGGACGTCCAGGCCGCGTCGGCCGCGGCTGCGGCGGACCTTGTCGTGGCTGTCGGCGATGTCCTGCACCTCCTGCAGGATGAACTGCGGCACAACCAGCTGGGCATCGACCATATTGGTATCGACGACATCCGCGATACGCCCGTCGATCAGCGCGCTGCTGTCGAGAATCAGCGGCCGGCCCCCTTTCAACTCGCGAGAAAACTCCACGTAGGGAATGACGAACCGGAAGTCGTCCTTCGTCTGCAGGAGAAAACTGATGCACAGGTAGGGCAGGATCAGCAGCGTCATCAGCGTAGCGCCTCCCTGAAACGCCGGTCCGTCGGTCCCGAACAGTTCGTCCAGCGCAAACAGCGGGCGCAGCGCGAGGTTGAACAGGTACGACAGCAGCACGCCGATCAGCAGCCCGATGTAGATGGCGGACGCGATCTCGACCCGCTTGCGCGGGATCAGCACGTCCATCATCAGCACCGACAGGCACAGCAGCACCATGACGGCGAACGCGGGGACCGGGTGATCGGCGACGATTTTCGGCGCCCCGGTGGCGTCGCTGAGCGTATAGGTCGCCGCAGCGCCTGTGCAGATCAGGATGTACAACATCCGGATGACGAACAGCAGCATCGAACAG
>JAEUIG010000107.1 GCA_016795125.1 Planctomycetaceae bacterium
TGTGCGCGGGAACGCGTCCGCGAAGGCGGCAATTTTCATCAACCTGCAAGGGGGGCCGTCGCATCTCGATACGTTCGACCCCAAGCCGCAGGCGCCGGCCGAAATGCGTGGCGAGTTCCAGGCGATTCAGACCAGCGTCCCGGGCATCGAACTGTGCGAGCATCTGCCGAAGCTCGCGGCGACGATGAACCGGTTCACGATTCTCCGGAACGTCACCCACACGCTCGCGGCGCACCAGCTGGGGACCGAGTACATCAACACAGGCAACCGCCCGCTGCCGTCGATTGAGTTCCCGGGTTACGGCGCCGTCGTCTCCAAGGAACTGGGAGGGCCGCCCGAACTGCCGCCGTTCGTGTCGATCCCGACATCGGCGCAGCGCGCCGGGTTTCTCGGCGTCCAGTACGCGCCGCTGCATACCAACACGACTCCGAAAGCCGGGGAGCCGTACTCGGTTCGCGGCATTTCGCTGCAGAACGGACTGACGGTCGAAGCGGTCGAGAAGCGCGAGAACCTGCTGCACCGGCTCGATACGGCGTTCGCGGGTTTCGAGCAGAACAGCCAGCTGCTGCAGGGACTGGACCGGTTCTCGCAGCAGGCCTACACGATGATCACTTCGACCCAGGCCCGCGAGGCGTTCGACGTCAGCCAGGAAAGTCCGGCCTATACGCAGAAATTCGGCGAGACGCCGTTCGGTCAAAGCTGCCTGCTGGCGACGCGGCTCGTCGCGTCCGGGGTGCGGTTCGTGACGATCGGCAACAACGGCTGGGACACGCACCAGGAGAACTGGACCAAGCTGAAGGACACGCTGCTGCCGCCGGTCGATGAAGGCCTCTCGGCGCTGCTGATTGGATTGGAAGAAAAAGGTCTGCTGGATTCAACGATCGTGTTTGTCTCGGGTGAATTCGGACGGACGCCGAAGATCAACACGGACCGCGGCGGCCGCGACCATTATCCGCGGGCGATGTTCATGCTGATGGCCGGCGGCGGTGTTCGCGGCGGCCGCGTCATCGGCGCGACGACGGCCGACGGCAGCGAACCGGACGGCGACAGCCATACTCCCGATGACGCGGCCGCGACGTTCTATCACACGCTGGGCATCGATCATCAGCAGGAGTATCAGACGAACACCGGCCGGCCGGTAATGATTGTTCGCGACGGCAAGGTGATCGAGGAACTGTTCGTTTAGCGTTGAGCGTTTAGCGGCAAGCCGAAGGCGATGCCGGTTCCACATTTGGAGTTCGATCAATGAAGGCACTCATCACTGCGTTTACCGTGGCCGCGCTGCTGACATGCGTCTCATCGACATTCGCTGGTCCGGGCGGAAAGGGTGAGAAGAAGGAACGCGATCCGGCGCAAGTCTTCAAGCGACTCGACGCCAACAGCGACGGCCAGCTGACGTTCGACGAGTTCAAGGGAGACCGTCCGGAAGAGCGCGCCCGCAAGGCCTTCGCCCGCATGGATGCCAACAGCGACGGCGTCCTGAAAGCCGACGAGTTCAAACTGCCCGAACGCAAGAAGAAAGACAGTTGAATTCGGTTTCAACAAGTTCTCCGCGCACTCCGCGGTGAGTTTTTATTGCTCAGCAGGCAGCCACACCGGTTCCGCATCATCCGGCCCGTAGGCCTGCAGCACTTCATACGGGCGGAAGCGGTTCTTGTAGGCCATGCTCTGGCACTCGGCGATCCAGTAGCCGAGGTAGCACCAGCGGCGTCCTGTCTGGCGGCAGAATTCGATCTCCCGCATGGCCGAGAACGTTCCGGGTCCCTGCGGCAACCACCGCGGGTGGTAGTAGAAGTAGATGCTCGAGAGCGCGTCCTGGACGACATCGACCAGGCTCACGCCGACGAGTTCGTCGCCGTCGTAATACAGCATTTCCTGCGCGGACTCCCAGCGGCCGGCGAGGAACGATTCGGCGTACTGCGCGACGGTTGTCTGATCCTGCCGCCAGCCGCGGTGGTCGGTGCGCTCGTCGTGCCACGCGTTGTAGAGCTGCACATGCGCCGGTGTGACGGTCGGCCGCTGCATGACGACGCTGATGGCGGCGTTCCGCGCGGCACAGCGACGCTGGCTCTTGCTGGGAGCGAAGTGCTCGACGTCAACGCGAATGCTGCGGCACTTGACGCACGCCGGGCAGGCCGGCCGGAACAGGTGGCAGCCGTGCCGCCGCCAGCCTCGGCGCAGCAGTTCGCCGAGCACCTCGGACGGCATTCCGACGCTGAGCCGGTAGGTGAGGGACGCGGTCTCGTCCGGCAGGTAGGAGCAACGCGCCGGCGGGGTCGTGACGTGGCCGAGAATGTACGGGTCGGGCGAAGTCACAGATCGGTCCAGAGTGTTGCCGGCACGGTCATCGTAGCATGCGGCAGGGGCGACGAATCAATCTGCGCAACCAGATTGGAATGGTAGTACGCACGTTGGGCATGCAGTTGATTGGCACCAGCACAAGCGTGGACGCATCACCCCGGCCCTCTCCCAATTCTGTTCGGCGCGAAGAATGCTGCTCGCGTGCGTCGACTGGCGAGTATCGCAGTTTCAGCGGCGCCTGCAGTCCGACCCCAGCGGGGTCGCAGAATGTAGCCGGGGGTTGAGCGCAGCTCGCCGCCAGGCGAGCGAAGCGATACCCCCGGTCGCCGTCGCGCAGCATTCCTCCCTCCCCCCGTATTTTTTCGGGGGGAGGGCCGGGGAGGGGGGCGCGAACGGTGAGTGCGTACGCCACGCAGTGCGGCGATGTCACTGTCATCGCACGCACGCAACAACACGCGAATTGGCCCCTCACCCTGGCCCTCTCCCCCGATCGCCCTTTCTCCGAACTCCGTGCCGCTTTCTGAGGAGAGGATGATGACGGCGGTCATTATTCTGGGGGGTCATCGCTGCGGCACGAGCAGCATTGCGGGGGTGGTTGCGCACCTGGGAATTCCGGTGGCTCTGCCGGGCGATGAGATTGGGCCGTCGCCGTCAAACCCGCGGGGCCACTTCGAGGACGCGACGCTGTGCCGGCTGCATCAGCGACTGCTGGGAATGGGGGGCTGGCGTGAGCCTCGTGCACCGGCCGGAATTCCGATCGACCTGCTGCCACTGTATGACGCGCACCTGCGACGTCGCATCGACTGTGCTTCACGCTGGTGCGTAAAGGACCCTCGGCTGTGCATATTGCTGCCTGTATTGGCGGACCGGTTGCGGACGATGTCGGTTGCGTTTCAAGTGGTGAGCGTCGCGCGAGACACGGAGGCGGTTGCGGAGAGCCTGCGGCGGCGGCAAAGGATGTCTTGCGCCGCCGCCCGTCGCATCGCCTGGCTATACGAGGGCGCCCGCCGCGCACAGCTCGGGCGGATGATCGTGGATCGCGTCCCGCTGCTGGAACTGCGATTCGAGGAGGTGCTGGCGGATCGCGAGGCCGCGGTCGCGCGCCTCGCGGACTTTCTCAATGTCGATCCGACTCCCGAGGCGGTAGCGTTCCTCGATCCGTCGCTGCGGCACGCGTAGTGAAGGGAGCCTCGATGCTTCAGCCTCATGGTGTAGGGAAGTCCGCTTGTTGCTCGCCCTCACCCGCGGCCCCTCTCCCGGGGGGAGAGGGGAGAGCGGGCACGGCCGATCCTGCCGGTGCGGCGGGGGACTGCGGCGACTGTAGCGGTCGTATGCAATTCTTTGGCCTCCGTGTGAAAGTCTGCCGATTCTGACGATGCTCCGGGGCCGCGGCGAATTCCGGCAGGGGGGCCGCTTTCGCCGCTTGCTGACGATCGGCTTCGGGCGCCGCAAGGGAGTGCGACATGTCGCTCATCGCTCCGCTGGTTGCTGCGCGCGCGCCGATTGCAGCAACGCCCGCAACTCGCGGTCGACGCCGGCCGCCGCTGCTGCGGGCCCTGGGCAACGCCGAGCCGCCGCTCCGGGTCGAAATCGCCGGAGTGGAGTTCCAGCAACTGGAGACCTTCAAGCACGACTCCTGGGCCGCCACCGCGCTCTACGAATCTCACGACGGGCGGCAGGTCGTCTGCAAGTTCAACCGCATCCAACCGGTGTTCGGCCTGCCGATGCGCTGGCTCGGACGCCTGCTGGCGCGCCGCGAGCGGCTGATGCTCGAAAGGCTCGCCAATGAACCGCTGGTCCCGGACGGCAGCGGCGACGTGTTGATCGATGGGAACACGGCGCACAACTGCGTCGCACACGAGTTCGTTCCCGGCCGCCCCCTGGCGCGGCGGATGCCGCTGTCGCCGGAATTCTTTGACGAACTCGACGCATTGCTCGCGCGCGTGCACGAGCATGGGGTGGCGTATGTCGATCTGCACAAGCGGGAGAACATTCTCGTTGGCGTCGACGGGCGGCCGTACCTGATCGATTTTCAGATCAGCATGCGGCTGTCGGACGCGGGGTTGGCTGGCGCGGTGCTGCACGCGCTGCAGCGGTGCGACCGGTACCACCTGGCGAAGCACGTCCGGCGTGGAGCGATCGACGGGGGAGCGGGCGGCGTTGCTGGCCGCGATGTCGGCCGGCCGTGGATCATCCGGCTGCATCGCCGGATTGCGGTGCCGCTGCGCGGCCTTCGCCGGCAACTGCTCGTCTGGCTCCGCGTGCGCACTCCGGGCGGCCGCGCTCATACAGAAGTCGATCCCGAAGTCGGCTCGCTGCAGTGGACGGGGCTTTGATCGCCGTGAAAGAAGGGGAAAAACAGGAGGTAACGGAGGAAACAAAGGAGGTCGCTGCAAAGGGCAAGTATGAAACACAGAGGCACAGAGATCACAGAGATGCAATTCTGAAAGCACGCTCTCCGTGATCTCTGTGCCTCTG
>JAEUIG010000111.1 GCA_016795125.1 Planctomycetaceae bacterium
ATGCCGCTGTTCACCTTCGTGTCCTTTGTGACCTTCTGTTCAACCTTCAGTCATCGGAGTTGAGCATGCGGTACCCAGAGTTTCCCACGCAGCGACTCGTCCTGCACTTTCTTCCGTTTGCCTTCTGCAGTTTCCTGTCGCTCATGGCGTTGTTTGGCCCCGGTTCGGGCAGTTCGGGAGCCTGGACTCCGGCTTTCATCTCTTTCGTGCCTATGTGCTTTTTCTACACCGGTGCAATGACCGTCGGTTTGCAGCGGGAAATCAACGACTTGAAAGAGAGGCTGCAAACCGCAGCGCCGGCCGCAACGAAGGCGCAGTAGTAGGTCTGGTTGACCGCGTGTTTGAGATTGACGACCAGGGTGTCACTTCTCCATGCAGCTGTTCCCCTCTGATTTCCTGACGCGGCTTGAATACCTCGCGCTCGTTTCGCAGCGGGTGTTCCGGGGTTCGCTGCTCGCGCAGCGGCGGACGATGCAGCTCGGCAGCGGGATCGAGTTCTCGGACCATCGCGAGTACACGGCTGGCGACGACTTCCGTTATCTCGACTGGAACGTCTACGCCCGGCACGGAGACCTGTTGCTCAAGCGTTTCCAGGAAGAGCAGGACTTGCACGTCTACATCCTGCTCGACTGCTCTCACAGCATGGGTTTCGGCAAGGGGCGGAAATTCGACCTCGCGCGGCAACTCGCGGCCGCGCTGGCGTATATTGCGCTCGTCGATCTCGACCGCATCTTTGTGATGGGATTCGCCGAGAGTTCCATCGAAGAGTTCCCGCTGACGCGCGGCAAGGCCCGCATCCTGCCGCTGTTGCGATTCCTGGAGCGGACTTCCACTGCGGGCACCGACACCAGTCTGGCGACCGCCGCCGCCAAGCTGCTCCAGCGCGGATCACGGCGCGGAATGGTGATCCTGATCAGTGATCTGTTCGATCCGCGCGGCTTCCAGCGGGCGCTCGATCAAATAAGACACAGGCGGTTCGACTGCCACGTGATTCAATTGCACGACTCGCTGGAAGCCGACCCCGGCCTGCTCGGCGACGTCGAACTCGTCGACGTCGAGAACGAGTCGATCCGCAAGGTGACTGTCACGGAGCGGAATCTGAAAGCCTACAAGGAATTGTTCACCGGCCATCAATCGGCCGTCCGCGAATACTGCCGTAACTACGGTCTCGGGTGCACACAGTCGGAAGCGGCGATCCCGTTCGACGCACTCGTCATGCAGATGATGCGTGCTTCGCAGCTACAGAAGTGAGAGAAGAAGTAATTTACAGAAGGTCACGAAGGACACGAAGAAGGAGAGGAAGTGGACGGCTTGATGCCGCGGGCAAAGTAGACAATCTGCTTATTGGAAGAAGAAACGAGGTTTAAGACATGCCAACGTCTTGACGTCTCATTCTTTTCTTCGTGCTCTTCGTGACCTTCTGTTAAGCCTTTTTGTGTTCCGTATCCGAGTGTCGTCCCGATGAACTTCGCCGTTCCCACCGCCTTCGCCTGGGCCCTGCTGGCGGCGCCGATCATCGTGTTTTACATTCTGAAGGTGCGGCTGCGGCGCGCGCCGACGTCGACCTCGCTGTTCTGGAACCAGGTCTACGACGAGAAGCCGCCGCGATCGATCTGGGAGACGCTGAAGCATCTCTTGTCGCTGCTGGCACAGCTCGCACTCCTGATGCTCCTGGTGACGGCACTGGCCGATCCGATCTTCCGGTGGCAGCAGAACGCCGCGCAGCGGATCGTGTTCGTCATCGACAACTCGGCCAGCATGCGGGCGACGGACGTATTGCCGTCGCGGTTTGAAGCGGCGCGGGCCGCCGCAATCGCCGCCTGCGACAGCCTCCGCCTCGGCGACCAGCTTGCGATCGTGGTCGCCGGCGACCGGCCGCGCGTGGCCGTGGGGATGAGCGATCACATCCCCACCCTCAAGCGCGTGCTGGCCGATCTGCAGGCGTCCGATGCGCCGACCAATCTGCGGCCGGCGATCGACTTGGCGCAACGGGTGCTCGGCGATCATCCGCACGGACGGACAGTCCTGTTTACGGATGGGTGTTACGAGGCGAAACCGCCAGCGAGCGGCGAAGTCTCCGCTTCACTGGCCGGGGCAACAACCGCAGAACGTGAGCCCGAGAGCATCGAGGAGTTGCGAATCTTCGGCGCCGAATCCGGCAATGTCGGCATTACTCAATTCCAGGTGCGCCGCAGCCTCGTCGATCCGCTGGGATACGAAATCCTCACCGGCGTTCGAAACGCGTCCGGTCGCACGGTCGAGTGCCGCCTGGAACTGGAATTGAACGGCGCTCCCGTCGACGTGCTGCCGCTCAACCTGGAACCAGAGGAGACATGGTCCCGCGCCCTGCAGAAGACATCACTCGACGGCGGCCGATTGTCGGCCCGCATCGTCGATCTCAAGGCGGCTGATGCCGGCGCCCCATTCATCGATCCGTTGCCCACCGACGACGCCGCGCAGGCCGTTCTGCCGGCGCGCGAAATCCAGAACGTCCTGCTCGTCACGCCCGGCAACCTCTTTCTGCAGAAGGTCTTCGAAGCCAACCCGCTGGTCAACCTGGAAGTCGTGAATGCCCCCCCCTCGGCATGGCCGGAGGATTCGCTGATCGTGCTCCATCGGCAGGAACTCGCCGAACTGCCGCGCGGCAGTGTGTGGGTCATCGACCCGCGCGTCGACAGCGACGCGTGGACAGCCGGCGGCGACCTCGAAAACCCGATCATCACCGAGCAGGATGAGGCGTCGCCGTTGATGCGACACGTCAAGCTCGACAACGTGCTGATGCCCAAGGCCCGGAAGCTCACGTTCGCCGCGAAACCGCACGTTCTCGCCGGCGCTGTCTCCGGCGACCCGGTCTATGCCGAGGTCCCGCGCGACATTGGCCGCCTGCTCGTCCTGACCGTCGATATCGAGGAAGGAGACCTCACGTTCCGCACGGCGTTTCCAATCATGGTCACGAATGCGCTCGGCTGGTTCAGCGGGGAAGCGGGCGAGCTCACGCCGGCGCTGACCACCGGCAGCGTGGCACGAATTCCGATTCCCGACGAGTCACGCGATCGTTCGCTGACTCTCACGTCACCCGACGGCGAATCCACCCCCGTCCTGCTCGCCGCGCCATCGGCGGCCGTCACCGCGGAGGCTGCCGCACAGACGACCGTCGTTCCCGAGGTCGACGCGGTTGATGAACAGCATGCTTCGATCGGTCCGCTTGAGCGGGTCGGGATCTGGAAGGTCACGGCGGAATCAGGGGGAGGCGTGCTGCCGTCGGCGACCATCGCGGAACTTGCCTGCAATCTTGCCAACCCGCGCGAGACCGATATCCGCACTCCGGCGGAACTGCTCACTGCCACCACCACCGACCCGTTGCGGGCCGGCTGGTTCACACGCCCTGTCTGGTTTTACTGCGCCATCGCCGCTCTCCTGCTCGCGTTCATCGAATGGTGTCTCTACCAACGCCGCATCATCCGCTAGATCCTGCCACGAATCCGTCCCTCTGCACCTTTGCCCCTTTGTTCCTTTGCCCCTCTCCACACCAGCCATGTCCTTACCGCTCGAGCTGACACGGCCGATGGCGCTCATCGCACTCCTGGCGATGCCGGTGCTGGTGTACTACTTCGTCCGCAGTCTCAGCGACTTTCCCCGCCCGCAGCGGATTGTCTCGCTCGTCGCGCGCAGCATCGTGGCGCTGCTCATCATTCTGTCGCTGGCTGGCCTCACATGGCTGCACAGCGTGCACGATCAGTACGTCATTTTCCTGGTCGACGACAGTCTGAGCATCGGCGATGAAGCGGCGGCGCAGGCGACGAAGTATCTCGACGAGATCGGGAAGGACACCGGAGAGAACAAGCTCGCAAGACTGAGCTTTCACCCGGCGCCGGGGGCGTTTGTGTCGCTCCGGGTGGGCGAGGCTCCGCCCGAGCCGCTGCCGCAGCAGGACGTCGGAACGTCGCCGGCACGGCAGGAGCCTCGCCCTCC
>JAEUIG010000146.1 GCA_016795125.1 Planctomycetaceae bacterium
TTCTGGGGACACCTCAACCTGCTCAAGGGGGGCATCGTCTTTTCGGATGTCGTCACGACGGTCAGCCCGACGTATGCCAGGGAAGTCTGCACGCCGGAGTTCGGCTGGGGGCTCGAAGCCGTGCTGGCCAATCGCGGCGCGGATTTCGTCGGCATCCTGAACGGCGTCGACACCCAGGAATGGAACCCGGCCACCGATCCCCATTTGCCGCAGAACTACAGCGCGGACAACTGGTCCGAGGGAAAAGCCACCTGCAAGTCGAAGCTGCAGTCGCGATTCGGGCTGCACACCGATCCCCGCGCCCCGCTGTTCTCGATGGTTTCGCGACTGACGGACCAGAAGGGGCTCGACCTCATCGCGGCCAAGCTTCCGGAACTGTTGAACGACGGGGCGCAGGTCGCGTTTCTCGGCACCGGCGAGCAGCGGTATGAGTCGTTCGTCAAAGAGGCGGCTGCGCACCATCCGCAGCAGGTGGCGGCGACCGTCGGCTTCGACGATTCGCTGGCGCATCAGCTGGAAGCAGGCGCCGATATGTTCCTGATGCCGAGCAAGTTCGAACCGTGCGGGCTGAACCAGCAGTACAGCATGCGCTACGGCACGCCGCCGATCGTGCATGCCGTCGGCGGCCTGGCGGATTCGGTCCTCGATCCTTCGCGGGCCACCGGCCTCGGCTGCAAGGCGACGGGGTTCGTGTTCGATCGCTACGATGCCGGCGCCTTCCTCGACAAGTCCCGCGAAGCGCTGCGGACCTATCGCGACCGCGACGCCTGGAATCAGATCGTTGTCAGCGGCATGCGGCGCGACTGCTCATGGCGCGCGAGCGCGCTGCGGTATCTGGAGCAGTACGAACGCGCGCTGGCGCGGCACTGACTGCGAAACCGCCAGCGTCGCTCGCTTGCGGTTTCGCAGTCAAATTCCCGCGGCCTCACGCCTGCCACATGATGGCTTCGAAATCCGGCGGCGGGACCGTGAGCATGATCTCGCCTTCCGACGGCACGCGTTCGATGCTTTGACGCTTGGCGATCAGGTCGACGACGAAGCTGATAGGGCTGCCGGTCGTCACGCGCAGGTCGGCCAGCGGCAGGGCGACCTCGAGGACTTCGTCGATGCCGATCGCGGTCGGCGGCCGTGAGGCGCGTTTGCTGCCGCGTTTGAGCATTGCCGTCGGAGCGGAGGTGTCGAATCCGGAGATGGTCACCAGTGTTTCGGCCGGCTCGACGAATCTCAGCAGCAGCTGGTCAACCTCGGCCAGTTTCGCTTTCGCCGGTCCGTCGGTATCGATGCGGATGAACAGCGTTTCGGCGTTGAAGCCGAAGGCCAGCAGCGTGATGAGGCCCTGGGAGACGCGGGTCATCGTCCCGCGTTCGCTGCCGGCTTCGTAGCGGCCGGCGTTGAGCCATTCAAAGTAGGTGGCGCGGCCGTCGAGCTTGACGTCGAGCAGGCCGCGCGGCTGCGAGTGCAGAGCCCGATGTTCGCCCTGCGCAATCGGCCGCAGCAGTTGCGGCGGAGCAGGTTCTCCGAGCAGCGTATAGATGTTCTCCAGGTGGCGGCGGAAGAGCTGGTCGAACAGACCGTCCTGCGCTGAGGAGTGGTCGTCGCCGAACCACCAGTACCAGTCGCTGCCTTCGGCGATCTGCAGTTCGCGCCGGGCTTTCTGCAGCGCGTCCGGCGGTGCGTCTCCCTGGGCCTCACGCTCCAGCAGAAACGTGCGTGCTTCGTGGAGCGCATCCCACGCGGCGCGATCTTCGGCGTGGCCGATCCAGATCGCGAAATTGTGCGAGATCCAGCTGCCGGCGAACAGCCGCGAGATGCGGTCGGTCGCCGGGTACTCGCGGAGGTGGTCGCTCATCCGGACCGGTCGAATTCCCGGGTGCGACGCCGCGCCGCGATACAGCTGCCGCAGAAAGCTGACGCCGCCGTCCGGGTAGTACTCCCAGCAGTTTTCGCCATCGAGAATGATGGGCACCAGCGCCGGCCGGCCGGCGTTGTGCGGCTCAACGGCCCGCCCGATGGACGCCACCCGGCCCAGCATGTCGTTCGCCGCCGCGGCCGCCTCGTTCCGTTGATAGTGAAAGCCGATCAGGTCGCTCAGGCCGTGATCGCGGAAGACGATCTGCAGCGCGCCGCCGACGGTATCGACATGCCACGGCCGGTACAGCATTTCCGGCCGCCGCACGTGTCCCTGCCCGTCGCGGCCGACGAAGCCGTCCGTCGAATGCGACAGGATTTCCTCATCGGTCGCGATCCAGCGGATGCCGGCGGCACACAGCGATTCCACGATGTCCTGCGACACGGACCCTTCCGACGGCCACATGCCGTCCGGCGGTGCGCCGAAGAGCCTGGTATGAAACTCGACCGCCTGCCTGACCTGGGCGATTGCATCGTCAGGGTAAGGATCGATGAACCGCGGCAGGGGGCAGCCGGGCATCGCCTCGCGCGCCGACCGCTTGTCCCACAGCAGTGGGAGAATCGGGTGATAGTACGGTGTCGTCGTCAGCTCGACCTGGCCGGAGGCGGAGAGTTCCTTGTGCAGCGGAATGATCCGCCGCAGAATCGCCAGGTGCTGATCGAGCAGCCATTGCTTTTCGTTCTCGGTCCAGCTGCGGCCTTTATCGAGAAACGCGCGCAGCTCGGCGTCCTGCTCGAACAACAGGGGATGAATCCACGTGAGGTTAAACCAGACCTGCAGGTCGCGGAGGTCGTCGGTCGAGAACCGCCGCGCCGCCTGTTCGGCCGTTTCGGCCCCGAAGCGCCGCTTCACGTACAGGTCCATGTACCGCGGATAGGGGCGGATCATGGAGTCGACGTTCGCCATGAAGAAGTTGTTCAGCAGGAACTGAACGTCGGCGTCGCTCAACGAATCGGCGGGTCGCCGCGACACGTCGAGATGCCGGTCGCTGCCGCCGCGGTCGGTGTACCGCTGAATCTGGTCGAGCAGGCTGGGAACGAGATTGATCGTGCAGCGGAACTCCGGCACCTCCTTGAGGTGCAGCGCCATGCCGATGTAGTCCTTGGTCCCATGCAACCGGACCCACGGAAACAGGTTCTCGCCCGACACGTCGTCGGGATAATACGGCTGATGCTGATGCCAGAAGAGCGCGAGCGAGATGGGGGGCATGGGCGACAATGCGGAAGACGTTGCGAGTTCGTCGCCGCAGTTTAGCGACGCATCAGCGATGCGTCTGCACGACACCTCTCAGCGGCGTTCATTGACGAGCCGCGACCGTAAGGGAGCGAATCACACGGCGTTTCGATGAGCGGCTCAAGCGTCGCTCTGCGACGCGGTCCCTCGAGGGGCTCGCAATCCGGCTTGAAAGGCCGGGCTACCGTCGGTCGCCGCTCCGCGGCGGAAGATTGGAGATTGTCTTCGACCGGGTAGCTCTTTGGCCGCGTAGCGGCCGTCTGATGGTAGCCGGGCCTTTCAAGGCCCGGTACGGTGGGCTCGTCGCACAACTCGTCGCGTAGCGACGATCGATG
>JAEUIG010000158.1 GCA_016795125.1 Planctomycetaceae bacterium
GGTGTTCGGAAAGATCCTGCGCGCGGTAGGCAGGCCGACCGGATCGTCGCCGGTCAGCAGCGGATCGAGGTGCAGCAGGACCAGCCGTCCAACCTGCGCTTCCTCGGCGAGCTGTGCGACCTTGCTGGTATGGCTGTGGCCGGTCCGCTCGCACCAGTCCGCCATGTCGTCGTTGAAGTTGCACTCATGCAGCAGCAGGTCGACGCCGCGAATGAATTCCGTGTAGGTGCCGTCGACCATCGTGTCGGTCACGTAAGCCATTGATCGTGCGGGGCGACCTGCTGCGGGGGACAGATCGAGGCGATAGGCGACGGACCCTGAGGGGTGACTTTGCAGTCGCTGATGCGTCAGCGTCCATTCCGGACTGCTGATGACTTCGCGGCGAGAGAGTTCCTCGTACCTCAACCGAGGCTCGACGGGAAACAGCCGTTCGGCAAAGAGATGCTCGCGCACGGCCGCGAGCGTCTCGCGTGTTCCACGAACAGTCACATCGTGCAGCTGTCCAATCGCCAGCGGCACCAGCAGATAGGTCAGTCCGATGACATGATCGAGATGTGCGTGCGTGAGACAGATCTGCAGCGAGTTGGAGTGCAGTCGCGGCGGGATCCTGTAGAACCCGCTGCCGGCATCGAGCACGAGATCAATCTCTGGCAGGTACAGACAAGCTGTGTGCCGGCGGTCGTTGGGATAATAGCCGCCGCTGCCGAGGATCTGGATGTGCATCGGATGGTCTTCCGGCACAACGGGTTACGGCCGAACAGGTTTTTGGCGGCCGACATGGCATCATTGCCTGTGGCGTGCAATCTTCCGCAACCGGGAGTGCTGATGCAAGCCCGCAACGCGGCGTTGAGAACGTGCAAGTCCCGCGCAGCTTAAGTCTGGAACGCAGGCGACGTTCTCTTTGCCGAGAGTTTCAGCACTCCTTGCGGCAATTGACTTTGCATCGCACCAGCGCTTGTGTACCTTTCGAGCCATCACTTGGGATCGCGGCCAGGGGGCCGCAGTTGCCACACTCTCAGTCCTCGTAATTGGTTCGTGGAGCATCGATGCAGACCGTCAAGCGCGGTGTCGGTATTCTTGCGTTGTTGTTGCTGTACGCCAGTCCGCTCACAGCCAGTGAGGCGGACCTCGCGATCCCCGATCTACATGAGGGGAAATTTACCATCGCCGGGCAGGAGGTATCGGCGTGGAACCTGCTGTTCTACGGCTCCTTCGTGATCGTCGGCACGCTGGGCATCAGCCTGTCTCTGCGCAAGCAGATTCACGCGCTGCCGGCCCATAGTTCGATGCTGAACGTGGCGGACATCATCTTCCAGACCTGCAAGACGTATCTCGTCCAGCAGGGAAAATTCCTGCTGATGCTCTTCGCGATGATCGCCGTTGCCATTGCTTACTACCTGCTGGGCTTCAGCCATGAGGCGGACCCGGCGGAAGCGGCGGCCGCCGGCGCCGTGGCTGCTGAGAGAATCAGCCCGATCGTCACGGTCATTCTCGTGCTGCTGTTTTCGCTCGTCGGGATGGGCGGCTCCTACTGGGTCGCTTTCTACGGCATTCGTGTGAATACCTATGCCAATGCCCGCACGGCGTTCGCCGCGCTCAAGGGCGAACCGTGGGATGTCGTCAACATTCCGCTGCGGGCCGGCATGTCGATCGGGCTGTTCCTGATCTCGCTCGAACTGATCATGATGGTCGTGATCCTGTTGTTCGTGCCCCGGCAAATCGTCGGCTTCTGCTTCCTGGGCTTTGCCATCGGCGAATCGCTGGGCGCGTCGGTGCTCCGCATCGCCGGCGGCATCTTCACCAAGATCGCCGACATCGGCTCCGACCTGATGAAGATCGTCTTCAACGTGAAGGAGGACGACCCCCGCAATCCTGGCGTCATCGCGGACTGCACCGGCGACAACGCCGGCGACTCGGTCGGCCCGACGGCCGACGGCTTTGAGACCTACGGCGTCACCGGCGTGGCCCTGATTTCGTTCATCACCCTCGCGGTGCCGGACATCACGATCCAGGCCAAGCTGATCGTGTGGATTTTTGCGATGCGGTTCCTGATGGACTTCATGTCAGGCTGCTCGTACTTCATCAACCAGGGAATTTCTGAGAAGAAGTACAGGGGACTGAAGGAGTTCGATTTTGAAGAGCCGCTGACGCGCCTGATCTGGATCGCGTCGATTCTGTGCATCATCACCTCCTACGGCATGAGCTGGCTGCTGATCGCAGACATTTCCGTGGGTGGGAAGGCCCTGCCGCACCTGTGGTGGCAGCTCGCGTCGATCATCAGTTGCGGCACGCTGGCGGCCGTGCTGATTCCGGAGTTCACCAAGGTCTTCACCAGTTCGCACTCGAAGCACGTTCATGAAATCGTGACGGCGTCCCGTGAAGGCGGCGCGTCGCTGACGATCCTGTCGGGCATCGTGGCCGGCAATTTCAGTGCGTTCTGGAAGGGCATCCTCATTACGGGACTGATGGCGGTCGCGTACTACGTCAGTCTGCAGGGACTGGACGACGTGATGAAAGCCAATCTCGATCCTCGCGATCCCAACCTGATGGTCGGCGTAGGGTCGATCTTCGCCTTCGGACTCGTCGCCTTCGGATTCCTGTGCATGGGGCCCGTCAACATTGCGGTCGACAGCTATGGTCCCGTGACCGACAACGCCCAGTCCGTCTTTGAACTGGCACAGACCGAGAAGATTCCCGGCATCAAGGAACAGATCCAGAAGGATTTCGGCTTCACCCCTGATTTCGAGCGCGGGAAACACTACCTGGAAGCCAACGATTCGGCGGGCAACACCTTCAAGGCCACCGCGAAGCCGGTGCTGATCGGGACGGCCGTGGTCGGCGCGACGACGATGATCTTCTCGATCATCCTCCTGCTGGCGAAGGCCGGACTGCTGAAGCTGAGCCTGACCGACGCACCGGTGCTCCTCGGCTTCATGTGCGGCGGCTCGGTGGTGTACTGGTTCTGCGGCGCGTCGATGCAGGCCGTCACCACGGGAGCGTATCGCGCCGTCGAATACATCAAGAAGAACATGAAGCTGGACCGTGCAGAAGCCGACATCGAAGATTCGAAGACGGTCGTGCGCATCTGCACCGAGTACGCGCAAGCCGGCATGTGGAACATTTTTATCGCCCTGATGACTTTCACGCTGGCGTTTGCGTTCTTCGACCCGAATTTCTTCGTGGCCTACCTGGTGTCGATCGCGGTGTTCGGCCTGTTCCAGGCCATCTACATGGCGAACGCCGGTGGAGCGTGGGACAACGCGAAGAAGCTGGTCGAGGTCGACCTGCGTGAAAAGGGAACCGCCCTGCATGCGGCGACGGTCATTGGCGACACCGTTGGCGATCCGTTCAAGGACACCTCGTCGGTCGCGCTGAACCCGATCATCAAGTTCTCGACGCTGTTCGGCCTGCTGGCTGTCGAGATCGCGGTGTCGATCAAGGAAGCGGCGAAGTCCGGTCACGGCAGCGACTACACGACGATCGTCGGCGTGGTCATGCTGCTGATCGCGCTGGTGTTCGTGTGGCGTTCCTTCTACTCGATGCGAATTCCTGAGAAGGGCTGAGCTGCAATGCCGGCCTGACAACTCGAACCACGACAGGCCCGGGAGCAATTCCGGGCCTGCTTTCTTTGTGCTGTCGAAAGTCGCGAAGGAAGGAATGTGAGCGTATCAAACCAAGGAATCAGTCGGCATACTCGGGACCCTCTAAGCATGGTTGCATTGATGTACAGTTGATTAATTGACACGCGGTGCGTTGTTGTTAATGTCAAACCTTCTCCGCTCCGAACGACACGACTGAGACTGAATCCAATGGCTAAGAAAGCAAAGTCTGACCGCGAAGATCCCAAGAAAAACAAGAGCCTGGCGATTCGCAATGCGCTCGCCAAGATGCCGGGAGCGAAAGCGTCCGAGGTGGCTGCCGCAGTTGAAGCCGAGTATGGACACAAGATCAGCCAGACGCTGGTCTATCTCGTGAAGTCCAAGGTTAACATGGGAGCCGGCAAGCGCGGAAAGAAGTCTAAGGGAGCGCCGCGCACGGCGGCCCCCATGAACTCCGCCGCGACCTGGGTGGATGCCATCCGGCTCGGCAAGCAGTTGCTGAAGGCGACCGGCAGCGTCGAGAACGCCACGGCGATCCTCAAGGCCGTCGACAGCTAAGCGCAGGCCGGAGCTTCCGCATGTACTCGCCGCCGCCCGTCCGTGTGGGCATCATCGGCTCACAGTTCATCTCGTCGGTGCATGCGGAGGCGTTGCGGCATTGTCCGCACGCCGTACTGGCGGCGGTCGCGTCTCCCACGCCGGGACACGCCGCGAAACTTGCGGAACGCTGCGCCATCCCGGATGTCTGCCTCGATTACCGCGAAATCCTGGCGCGCCCCGATATTCACATGGTGGTGCTCGGCGTCCCGAATGACCTGCATTGCCCGGTGGTGGTCGAGGCGGCCTCCGCCGGAAAGCATGTGGTTGTCGAGAAGCCGTTGTGCCTGAACCTGGCCGAAGCGGACCGGATGATCGCCGCCTGCCGGACGGCGGGCGTCAAGCTGATGTACGCCGAGGAACTGTGCTTTGCGCCGAAGTATGTCCGTCTCAAGCGGCTGCTCGATTCCGGCGCGCTCGGCAGGCCTACGCTCGTGAAGCAGTCGGAAAAGCACGACGGCCCGCACGCGGCGCATTTCTGGGACGTCGAGCGGTCCGGCGGCGGCGTGACGATGGACATGGGGTGTCACGCGATCCAGTTCTTTCGCTGGATGCTCGATGGCTCGCCGATCGTGTCGGTTTACGCGCAGATGTCAACGCAGGTGCACGGCGACAAGACGCGCGGGGACGACAATGCGATCCTGATCCTGGAGTTCGCCAATGGCGTGACCTGTGTTGCCGAAGAGAGCTGGACGAGGCTGGGCGGCATGGATGATCGCGCCGAGGTCCACGGCTCGGAAGGGTCGGCCTATGCCGACCTGCTGCACGGCAATGCCATCGAGACCTACAGCCTGAAAGGATACGACTATGCCGTGGAGAAGGCGGGTACCACCGCAGGTTGGAGCTTCACGATGTACGAGGAAAACTGGAACTACGGGTTCCACGCTGAAATGGCCCACTTCGTCGACTGCGTCCGGAACGACCGTACCCCGCTGGTGACCGGAGATGACGGGCGCGCCGTGCTGGAAGCCGTCTTTGCCGCCTATGAATCGGCGCGAACCGGGCGAAAGGTAGCATTGCCGTTTCCGACGACCGCCTCAAAGCCGATTGACCTCTGGCGTCCGGCGTAAGGAAGGGAAAAACAGGAGGTAACAGAGGAAACGGACAGGGACGTTGACAAAAGCGGGCCCGGTGGCGTCAGCGTGCGGCTCACGAATGTGCGACATTACCTGTACGTGGCAATCTGCAATCTCCAATTCGCGTATGTACATTTCTCCGTTTCCTCTGTTACCTCCTGTTTTTACTTTCCTACAAGATGCGCCAGCCGCGGGTGCGGCAGCGCCTCGCGGTTGACGATGTTCTGCGGCGCGCGGCCGGCGGCGACGTCGAGCAGGCTGCGGATGGCGCTGTGTCCGATCAGGCGGAAGCACTCGTCGGTCCAGCACAGAGAATGCGGCGCGACGATGACGTTTTCGAGCGACAGCAGGGCTTCCGTCGCGGGGACCGGTTCGACATCAAACACGTCGAGTCCCGCGCCCGCGATCTGGCCCGCTTGCAGCGCGCGTGTCAGTGCGGCCTGATCGACGATCGGGCCGCGTGCGATGTTGACCAGGAAAGCCGTCGGCTTCATCAACCGCAGTTTGTCGGCGTTGAGCAAGTGCTTCGTCTCGGGAGTCAGTGCGCAGGTGATGCACACGAAATCCGAGGTTTGCAGCAGGTCGTCGAGCGGCACCAGCTCCACTCCTGTATTACGAGCCGCGTCCGGAGTGATCCACGGATCGGCCGCCTGCAGGCGCATGTCGAGAGGCTGCGTTAGCCGCGCGAGGTCCCGGCCGATGTTTCCCAGACCGATGATGCCGAGCGTGCGCCCGGTGAGTCCAACGCCGGTATGGTCGAGTCGTTCCGTCCAGCGGCCGGTTCGCGTCAATCGGTCTTTGATCACAAGCTTGTGGGCGAGTGCGAGGATCAAGGTCAGCGCCGCGGTCGCGACCGGCCGTCGTACGCCGTCCGGGGTGATCGTGACCAGCACGCCGGCCGCGGTGCAGGCCGCGACATCGACGCTGTCGTACCCGACGCCAAATCGGGCCACGACCTTCAGATTGCCGCCGCCGGCGACCGTTTGCGCGGTAACACTCGGCGCGAGCACGAGCAGGCCGTCATAGTCGGAGGCTTCCGGCGGAAGTTCGCGGGCGAACGGAAAAAACTCCCATTCGACGCCGGCGGCCGTCAACTGCTCCAGTCCGATGTCGCCGAAGCCGCACGACCCGTCGGGCTTCAGAAAATCGCCGGTCACACCCACTCGGAACATGTCGTCACTATTATCGGATTAGGGAGCCGTGATCGGCGCACAACTCGCGTCGCCTGACCTGATCGAGAGCGTGTAGTAGGATGCGTGGCGGCGGGGTTGTCAATGCGGAGAATCGTCCGTCACACGAGATGCGAATTCAGGCACGCGATGGCTGCCGTGGCAACAGACAATGTGGCTGTCTTCTACCAGGGCCTGCTGGACGAGGGGCGTCCGCAGTTGCGCACCGCAC
>JAEUIG010000175.1 GCA_016795125.1 Planctomycetaceae bacterium
TCGGACAACTGGCCGCAGGACTCGCTCACGAGCTGCGCAACCCGCTGACGGCCGTCCGCACGCTGGTCGAAGCGGCGCGCAGCCGGGGGGCCGCCGCGCAACTCGACGGCCGCGACCTGGAAGTGGTCGAAGAAGAGATCAGCCGGCTCGACTCCACGCTGCAGTCATTCCTGGACTACGCCCGCCCGCCCGTGCTCGAGCGTCGTCCGGTTGACGTGCGCGACGTCATCCAGCGCACGGTCCAGCTCGTCAATGCGCGGGCCGAGATCCAGTCTGTCCACATCGAAACGTCGCTCCCCGCTGATCCGCTGGTCGTCAGTGCGGACTCCGAACAGCTCCGGCAGGTGCTGCTCAACCTGCTGCTGAATGCTCTGGACTCGCTGGGGAGCGGCGGTCGAATTACGGTCAGTGCGGCGGCCGAGCCGGCGACGGGCCAGGTCTTGCTGCAGATCGCGGACACCGGGCCGGGCATTCCAGCCGCTGTTCGCGACACGCTGTTCGATCCGTTTGTCAGCTCGAAGCCGTCCGGCACCGGGCTGGGCCTGACAATCTGCCGGCGGATCGTGGAGAATCACGGCGGAACCATCGCCGCCGAGAACTCACCGACCGGCGGCGCGGTGTTCAGCGTGAAACTGCCTTCGCCGTAATCAAGGGAAAAACAGGAGGTAACAGAGGAAACGGAGAAGAGGACAGACGAGCGCGTCAAATAAGCCACGGGGTTTTTCCCGTGGTTCAATGGCAGTTCGAGATCCATACGTCGCGATGCATTTCGTCCTTCGTTTGGCGGGTCCTCATACCACACACCTGTTATCTGAATGTCGTCCATTTCCTGATCGCTGAAAGTTCAAGGCTGACAGCCTTGTTGAATGTCGTTGGACGCCGCGGTTTCAGCTTCTCCGTTCCCTCCGTTGCCTCCTGTTTTTACCTTCCTTTCGTGCACTCCCCGACTCCTCCCACGGTATGCCGACGCTGCTGATCATCGACGACGAGCGGAACGTGCTGTACTCGCTCGAAAAGGGCCTGGCGGCCGACGACATGCGGATCGTGACCGCGTCGACGGCGCGGGCCGGGCTGGCGGCGCTGCAGGAGAACCGGCCGGATGCGGTGCTCCTCGATGTGCAGTTGCCGGACCAGTCGGGGCTGGACGCGCTGCAGCAGATTCGCACGTTGGACTCGCGACTGCCCGTGATCATCATGACGGCCCACGGCACAGCCGACACGGCGATCGAGGCAATGAAGCGCGGCGCCTATGACTACATCCTCAAGCCGTGGAAGCTGGCGGAGTTGAAGCAGGCGGTCGGCAATGCGCTGCAGGCCGGACGGATCAGCCGTGTGCCGGCGGAGTTCGGCGACGTGCCGGCCGAAGCAGGGCGAGAGGTCGATCGCATCATCGGTCGCTCGCCTCAGATGCGAGAAGTGTTCAAGGAGATTGGCCGGGTCGCACCGCAGGACGTGAACGTCCTGATCCTGGGGGAAAGCGGGACCGGGAAGGAACTCGTCGCCCGCGCGATCGTTCATCACAGCCGCCGCAGCGAGGCGCCGTTCCTGGCGATCAACTGCGCCGCCATCCCGGAAACGCTGCTGGAAAGCGAACTGTTCGGCCACGAGAAAGGCTCGTTCACCGGAGCGGACCGGCGGCGGATCGGAAAGTTCGAGCAGGCGGACAAGGGGACGCTGTTTCTCGACGAGATCGCCGACATGGCGCCCGCGACGCAGGCGAAAGTGCTCCGCGTCCTGCAGGATGGCCGGTTTGAACGGGTCGGGGGCAGCGAGACGATTGCGGTCGACGTGCGAATCATCGCCGCCACCAACGCCGATCTGGAGGAAGCCATCCGGCAGCGAACCTTCCGGCAGGACCTGTTCTACCGACTCAACACGTTCACGATCCAGCTGCCGGCCTTGCGGGAGCGCGACGATGACATCGTGCTGCTCGCGGAGCATTTTGCGCAACGGCATCGGGAGCGGCTGGGCACGGA
Source organism: Planctomycetaceae bacterium (assembly GCA_016795125.1). Taxonomy (GTDB): domain Bacteria; phylum Planctomycetota; class Planctomycetia; order Planctomycetales; family Planctomycetaceae; genus JAEUIG01. The sequence goes on from JAEUIG010000175.1 coordinate 1,977, forward strand.
CGTGCGCGGTTTTGCTCCGGAGACCATTGCGGCGCTGCGGCGCTATCGCTGGCCGGGGAATGTGCGCGAACTGGAAAGCGCCATCAAGTACGCGCTGGTGCATACGGTGGGGGAAACCATCACCCCCGACGCTTTGCCCGCGGCGGTGACAGGAGGCGCGTCTGGCGCTCCGCTGGCGCGGCGCTCCGCCGATCTGCCGGATGTCCGGCATCTGGTGCGGGGCCTGCTGGCGTCGGGTCAGATGCAGCTTAACGATGAAGTGCACGCGGAGGTGGACCGGGTGCTGC
>JAEUIG010000257.1 GCA_016795125.1 Planctomycetaceae bacterium
TCCCGGGGGGAGAGGGGAGATGAAAGCGCGCTGATCGCGAGTCAGCCGATTTAGTGGCCGACGCCGAGGTAGGCTTTGCGGACCTCGTCGCTGTTGGCGAGTTCGGCGGCCGGTCCGCTCATGGCGACCTTGCCGGTCTCAAGGACATAGGCGTAATCGGCGACGCGCAGTGCCATGCGTGCGTTCTGTTCGACGAGCAGAATGGTCGTCCCCTGGGAGCGGATGTCGCGGATCACCTGGAAGATCGTCTGCGTGATCTGCGGCGCGAGTCCCAGCGAGGGTTCGTCGAGCAGCAGCAGGCGGGGCCTGGCGACCAGAGCGCGGGCGATGGCGAGCATCTGCTGTTCGCCGCCGGAGAGCGTGCCGGCGTTCTGCTGGAGCCGCTCGCGCAGTCGGGGGAAGAGTTCCAGCCCGCGTTCGCGGCTGGCACGGACGTTTTCGTGATCGTTGCGGCAATACGCGCCCAGAGAGAGGTTCTCGGCGACTGTGAGGTTCGCAAAGATGCCGCGTCCTTCGGGCACCTGGACGAGTCCACGGCGGACGATGAGGTGCGGCGGCTGCCGGACCAGGGATTTTCCGTCGAAGTCGATGGTCCCATCGGTCGGGCGGAGGATGCCAGAGATGGCCCGCAGCGTGGTCGACTTTCCCGCTCCGTTCGCGCCGATCAGCGTGACAATCTGTCCCTGCTCGACCTGCAGACTGACGCCGCGCAGCGCGTGGATGGCGCCGTAGGAGACGTTGAGGCCGGTTACGGAGAGCAGCGGCATGGAGTTAGGAGTTAGGAGTTAGGAGTTAGGACCAGGGCAAGTTGCAATCCGTTTACTTTTCCTCTGCTCCTTTGCTGCTCTGCTCCTCTGCCCCTTCGTCGTCCGCCACCCCCAGATACGCTTCAATCACCTTCGGGTCACACTGGATCTGTTCCGGCGGGCCGGATGCGATGGTGACGCCGTGGTCGAGGACGGTGATGCGCTCGCAGATTTCCATCACCAGTTCCATGTCGTGCTCGATGAGCAGGATCGCCAGCTGGAACTCGTCGCGGATGCGGCGGATGGTCTGCGCGAGCTGCCGTTTTTCACCGGAGTTCATGCCGGCGGCCGGTTCGTCGAGCAGGAGCACCTTCGGCTCGGTCGCCAGGGCGCGGACGATTTCCAGCTGTCGCTGATGTCCGTAGGGAAGCGACTGCGCCGGTTCGTCGGCGCGGGCCCGGAGGTCGAAGACGTCGAGCAGTTCGAGCGAGCGCATGCGGATGGCGGCTTCCTCGCCAACGGACGCGCGCGAGCGGACCAGCGTACCGGCGATGCGGTTTTTGGCCCGCAACTGGCAGGCCAGCATGACGTTGTCGAGCACGCTCAGGTCGCCGAACAGGCGGATGTTCTGAAAGGTGCGGGCGATGCCGGCGCTGGTGATCCGATGCGGGGGCAGCCCCCCGAGCGGCTGTCCTTCCAGCAGCATCGCGCCGGTCTGGGTTTGGTAGACGCCGGTGATGAGGTTGAACACCGTCGTCTTGCCAGCGCCGTTGGGGCCGATGAGTCCGTACAGCGACCGCGGCGGCATGTGCAGGAAGAAATCCTGCACGGCAGCCAACCCGCCGAAGCGGATGCCGATGTCGTTGATCGCGAGTAAAGGCGCTGAAGACAAGAATGTTGCTTCTTGAATCTCAAAACCTCACCGCAGCGTTCGCGGAGAACGCAGAGGAAATTACGTTCTACTCACTCCGCGCTCTCTGCGAACTCTGCGGTGAGCTTCTTTCTGATTTCTAACTCGAGGATTTGCGGCGCCGCTTGAAGTAGTCCCAGATTTCGTGGTTGCCGAACAGGCCCTGCGGGCGGAGGAGCATCATGCCGATGAGGAGCAGGGCGTAGATGATCATGCGGTATTGCGCGAAGTCGCGCAGGAACTCGGGCAGCGTGGACAGGATCGCCGCCGCCAGCAGGACGCCGGTGATCGAGCCTTTCCCACCGAGGACGACCATGATCACGATTTCGATCGATCGCTGAAAGCCGGCGTCGCCGGGACTGATGATGACGCCGCTCTCGTGCGCGAACAGGGCGCCCGCCACACCGGCGAAAAACGCCGAGATCACGAACGCGCGGACTTTCCACTTCGTGATGTTGACGCCCATGGCCTGTGCCGCGATCTCGTCTTCACGGATGGAGACCATCGCCCGGCCGGCGGCGGAAAACTTGAGCCGCTGCGCCACGACGATCGTCACTGCACAGAAGAGGTACACCCAGAACAGGCTGGTGTAGGTGGGGATGCCGCTGAACCCGAGCGAGCCTCCCAGCGGCGGTGGAAAGAAATCATTGACGGTGGCCTGCTCCAATGCGCGTGCGGAGTAGATCACATCGCCGGTCTGCTGCAGCATGACGCGGACGATTTCGCCAAATCCCAGGGTGGCGATCGCCAGGTAGTCACCGCGCAGGCGAAGCGCCGGCAGTCCCACGATGAAACCCGCGCCGGCCGCAACGAGGCCTCCCGTCAGGCACGCGGCGACGAACAGCCACTCCCCCGCTCCGAAGGGTCCGCCGTGCTTGACGCTGCTGTTCCACAGGATCAGGGAACCGTAGTACGTGATGCTTCCGGCCGCGTAGCCGCCGAGCGCCGAGAATCCGGCATGCCCGAGCGAAAACTGTCCAGCCAAGCCGTTCACGATATTCAGCGACACCGCGAGGATGATCGCGATCCCGACGTCGAGCAGGATGCGCGCGACGTACGTGCCGACGAACGGACCGACGCCCCACTGCATCACGGCGGCGATCGCGACGCCGATCAGGAGCGGGCCGATCCCGCGCAGCAGCGCATGCCCGCGCGGCGGGCGGAGGGCGTCCGCTTCGCGGAGGACGATCGGAGAGTGGGCTGCGTTCGATGGCATCAACGAGTTGGGGCGAGTTCACTCCGTTAAATGACAAATGACTAATGAGCAATGACTAATGACAAATCAGAGCTTCTCAAGATTTGTCATTTCTCAATCGTCATCTGTCATTTGTCATTGAAGCAACGATACGGAATCACACCTTGACCTTCACCGTCGAGCCCAGGAGGCCGGTGGGGCGGACGAGCAGCATGAGGATCAACAGGACGAAGACGTAGAAGTCGCGGTAATTTGACGAAATGTAGAACGCGCCGAACTGCTCGACGGCGGCGATGACAAAGCCGCCGATGACGGCGCCGCGGACATTGCCAATGCCGCCGATGACCGCCGCCACGAAGGCCTTGAGCCCCAGCAGGACCCAGATCGTGTGCGCCGGCTGGTTGAGGCCCGGATATTTCATGGCGTACAGGAACCCGGCGGCCGCGGCCAGCGCCGAACCGATCATGAATGTCAGCGAGACGATGCGATCGACGTTGATGCCCATCAGCGAGGCCGTCTCGGTATTAAAGGAGACGGCCCGCATGGCGGCTCCGAGCTTGGAGCGGTACACGAGCAGTTCGAGCAGCACCATCAGCGTGCCGGCGGTGAGGAAGATCACCACGTCGACGAGGCCGATCACCAGCCTGCGGGAAGCTCCTTCCGTCCCGAATTCCCACTGGACGAGGGGCGTGTTCGGCAGCAGCGACGGCATGCGCGCCGGCTGTGTGCCGAAGAACAGATCGAGCTGTCCGAGGTTCTGCAGCAGGAGCGAGACGCCAATGGCAGTGATGAGCACATTGAGGCGTGGGGCGCGGCGCAGCGGCTTGTAGCACGTCCGCTCGATGACAAACCCGATAATGCTGCACGCGGCCATCGACGCCAGGAGGACGGCGCCGCCGGCCCACCACGGCGCGGCCCTGGGATCGATGCCGAGTTTCGGCAGGACCTCCGTGGCAATCCGCAGGCTGATCCACGCGCCGAGGACGACGATGTCGCTGTGGGCGAAGTTGATGAACTTCAGGATCCCATAGACCATCGTGTAGCCCAGCGCGATCAGTGCGTACAGCGCACCGACGGCGAGCGATGTTTCGACGGTCTGCAGAAACTCAGCCATGCGGGAGTCAGGGACATTGCGGCGTAGGGCGCGGGGCGAACCACGGAATACACCGAATCGATCCGAGAATCCAGCCTGCCGCGAGGCGCTCCCGCGGTATGGCTTTCAAACAGAAGCGGGTCGCGCGGCGAAAGCAAATATCAACCACAAAGCGGCTGCGGCGGACCATCAGTCCCCTGCGCCGACGTCGAGCGTCATGGCGGCGAGGGTGATCTTCCGCTCGGCCTGCTGCAGGTCGGTGAAGGCGTCGATCCATACCGACAGGTCTTCGCGCAGCCGATCGGCGACTCCCTGCAACTGGGCATGCGCCACCAGTCGCACCCGCAG
>JAEUIG010000282.1 GCA_016795125.1 Planctomycetaceae bacterium
GCGCTCGTCGCACGGTTCTGGCAGCAGCCGTACGATGAGCCGCTGATCGACTGGGGCACCAGCCTGCACGACTTGTTCCTCCTGCCACATTTCGCGTGGAAGGACTTTGCCGAAGTGCTGGATGAACTGGCCCGGTCGGGCATCGTGTTCGACCGCCGCTGGTTTGCTCCGCATTACGAGTTTCGATTTCCTGTGCTGGGCGACGTGACGGTCGACGGCCTGCACCTGGAGCTGCGATCGGCAATCGAACCGTGGTATGTCCTCGGTGAGGAGCCGGCCGGCGGCGGGACAGTGCGGTTTGTGGACTCGTCCGTCGAGAAACTGCAGGTCAAGGTGACCGGCCTGACGGGGACTCGGCACGTCGTCACCTGCAATGGCCGACGCGTGCCGCTGCGGTCAACCGGCGTGCAGGGGGAGTACGTCGCTGGCGTGCGGTATCGCGCGTGGGCGCCGCCGAGCTGCCTGCACCCGACGATCCCCGTGCACACGCCACTGGTGTTTGACGTCGTCGATCGCTGGTCCAGCCGTTCGCTGGGGGGCTGCACGTATCACGTCTCGCATCCGGGGGGCGTGAATTTCGCAACCTTCCCGGTCAACGCCAACGCGGCCGAATCGCGGCGGGCGGCGCGGTTCTTCCCGATGGGCCACACCCCCGGCCCCATGAGCGTGCCGCCGCTGGAAGAGAACGCGGCGTTTCCGGTGACGCTCGATCTGCGGCGAACGGGCGCCCCGAGTCCGGGAGGCCGCGGCTGAGCAACCGCGCGCACAGCCCGACGGTGGTGCTGAATGAGAATCCGGACCTTCGTCCGCCGGAAGGCGTTCGCCGACAGCGATCTCGCGTCGTCGCGTGGGCTTCGGGGACGTTCAGATCACCCGCCGCGCGCGACTGACCGGCTTCTTGGCGGCGGACATGTGCGGCGCCGGCACAATTCCCGGGTGCTTCGGCTCGACGCGCCCGGCCGGTGTCTCCGCATCAGGATGCATGGCGACCACCGGCTTCAGCGGCGCGGCCGTCCGGACGCGGCCATTCGAACGCAGGCTGAGCAGGGCCGGCAACAGGATCAACTCGCCGATCACCGAGACCAGCATCAGCGACGCCATCAGCCAGCCGAACCGCGACGTCGGCGTAAACCGGCTGAGACACAGCGCCAACATGCCCATGCTGCTGATGACGGTCGATTCCATCAGCGGCTTCCCGGTATGCGCCAGCGCCGCGCACGACGCATCCACCGACGTCATTCCCTTCTTGAATTCCTCCTGGTACTTGACCAGGTAGTGGAACGTGCAGTCGACCGAAATTCCAATCGCAATGCTGCCGGTCATCATCATGCCGATGTCCACCGGCATCCCCATGTAGCCGACGAACCCGAACACGAACCAGATCGGCAGGATGTTCGGCGTCATGGCGATCAGGCCGGCGGTCAGTGACCGCAACGAGACGATCATGACCAGAGTGATCGTCCCCAGCGCCATCGCCAGGCTCTGCCAGTAGCTCGAGAAGATCTCGTTCTGGGCATCGGCGATCAGCGGCGAAACGCCGGTCAGCATCACGTTCTCGCCGTCCAGCAGTTCCCTGAGGGCGTTGCAGACTTCGTTCGATTTCCAGTCGCGCGACGCCCGGACCGTGACCCTCCACAGGCGCTGATTCTGCGCCAGGTATCCGCTGCCGCTTCCCTGTCCGAGTGCGGTCGAGAACATCTGGGCGGCCGCCAGCGGGCTGTCCGGCAACTGCGTCGGAAACAGCTTCGCCACCGAGAAGCTGTGCCGGACTGCCGGATGGGCGTCGATTTTTTCCTGGATCCGGCGGACTTCCAGCATGCGCTCGACGAACGGCCGCTCGGCCATACCCGTATCGACGACGACTTCGACCGAGCCGATGCTGGTCAACTGATCGTTGACACGGCGCAGGTCGATGGCGACCGGATTGGAACGCTGCAGAAAATCGACCGGGTCGATGTGCGGCGCGAGACGGGTCAGACCGATGCCAAAAATGATGGTCAGCGTGGCTGCCCCCGCCAGCAGCGGGGTGCGCCGCCGTGAGACCCACTGGCCCCATTTCGCGAAGTCGAACCAGGTCCGCTCGGCGCTGACCGTCCTATCCGGCCAGACGACGGCGAATGCCGGAGTCACGCCGAAGCCCACGACCATCGCGACGACGGCGCCCAGGGCGGCGGCGTAGCCGAATTGCTGCACCGGCAGAATATGGCTGACGTTCAGCGACAAGAGGCCCAGCAGGGTCGTGATCGTCGACAGCACGCCCGGCTTGAACGATTCCTTGAGCGCGAAGGCCAGCGGATCGGGAACGCCGTGGTCCCGCGCCTCGGTGTAATAGTCCAGGTAGTGGACGGCGATCGTGAGGGTGAAGATCATCACCATCACCGACAGCGCGCCCATGATGAAGTTCATCTCACCCCCGCAGGCCAGGACGATCGCCTTGGTGAGGTAGATGGACCAGATCGTGACGCCGAGCAGCGACAGGCTCAGCTTCCAGTCGCCGATCGAGTACTTCAGCAGCCCGAGGCAGATCACCAGCGTGATCGCAAAGAACGTATGCGAGGCTTCGGGACTGCCGAGACGGTCAAGCTCGGTGACGAGCACCGGCGAACCGGTCAATGCGATTTCGGGACGTTCGAGCAGGCAGTACTCGAGCACCTGTCGAATCGCCGCGACGGTTTCGCCGCGGTGCTTGGCGCCATATTCGTCCAGCCCGATCACGACGCCCGAAAGCTGCCCCCCTTCCCCGATGAGCTGCCCCGTAATGCGCTCGCGGGCTTCCTGTTCCGGCACGCCGAGGGCGCGCATCCGCGTCATCAATCGCTGCGGCGTGATGCATTCGCGGACGCCCTGGACGGCGTCGAGCCGCGCGGCGACCGACTCGACCAGTTCGTCCCCGACGGCGTTCGGATCAACGCCCAGCACGACGACTTCTTCGACGCCGAAATCCTGTTTGAACTTCTCGTAGTTCTGGCGGACGGCCGTGTTCTGCGGCAGCCAGGTTTCGATGTCGTTGTTCGACTTCTCCGCGTGCGCCAACCAGTAGACCAGCGGGAACGTGGCCACCAGCAGCCACAGAATCGTCCGACTGTGAGCATTGTAGAATCGAGAGAGCATGCGCGCGCATCCGTTCGGGCGGATTGACCGTCGTCGTTCTATCGACCGTCGCGACGCCGGGCGAGAACTGACAAGGGCAGGGTTTGCCGCGACTGTGAGGATTCGGAACCTCCCACCTGCGGCATGCACCGACTGGGCAAAGACTGCCGTGGCCGTTTCCCGCATCGGGGTCCGGCTGTTTCCGCCGGTCCGCCCGGCGGTGTCATTGTCCGGTGGGCGGCTTCGCCAGCTCGATGACCCCCTCGGCAATCTGGGTCCTGGCGAGTGACCGCAGCTTGCGGGAGAGTCGCCGCTCGTCGTCGCCGAGCGCGGCGTCGCGCAACGGTTCGAGCACCCTGAGTGCGGCCTGCGGCCGCTGTTCACGACGAACCAGCAGGTCCGCCAGCAGCACGCGCGCCCGGTCGGCATCCTCAGGAAACCGCGCGACGTAGTCTTCCAGCACGACCAGCAGGCCGCCCCAGTCCTTGCCGATCCTCAGGCCGTCGATCAGCCGGCGATACGTCGGCTGATCGATCGTATCCAGTCGCTCACGGTCGCGAATGTCCTGGTAGGCGGACCAGGCCGGCAGGGGATTGCGGGCCGCAATGCCTTCCTTCAACTGCTGGACGCGTCGATCAATCGACATCTGTTGCGGACGCAGAACCGCCGCATCGGGATCGGACCGGGCTTCCCGAAGCACAGACGGCCCGGCGATCTCTTCGACGAGCTTCCGTCCGCGCCACAACGTGAACGCGTCCCAGCCCTCGCAGTCGACCAGCTTCAGCCGCAACATCAGGCAGGCGACCGGGAATCCAACCGCAGCGCCGAGCAGGTGCAGCACGGCGGTGCTGATCCGAAAGCCGGTGATCGCCGCCAGAACAAGGTTCAGGCCGATGTAGCACAGCGAGAAGGCCAGGATGCTCGCCTGAAACACCCCCGTGCGCAGCCAGAGCCCGAAACCGAAAAAGTAGAACACGTCGACGTCGTTGCGGGGGGCCCAGATGAGGGCGACCGCCATCAATGCGTAGATGACGCCCGAGGCGCCGCCGGCGCTTCCGGCCGGTCCGGGGGCGGCGAGCATCACCGCTTGCGTGATGGCCCCATCGACTCCCGCCAGGGCCAGGTACAGCGGCAGGAACCGCCACCAGCCGAGCTTTCCCTCGACAATCAGCCCGAACGTCCAGAGAAAAATCATGTTTCCGAGGAGGTGAACCACGTCGTAGTGAAAAAACGCCGAGGTCCACCACTGCACCGGATGCAGCCCTTGTCCGAGCTGCAACTGCCAGCCATTGAGTTGCCCGCCAAAGCTGGCGGCATACAGCAGGACGTTGGCGACGATCAGCCCGATCGTGGCGATCGGGCGATGGTACAGCGGAGCGTCGGTGCCGAGCGGGATGAACATGGCAGCGGGCGAACGTCAGGCGTGAGGGGTCAAGGATAGCAGCCGCCTGATCAGGATTCAGGATTCGGGATTCAGGAT
>JAEUIG010000321.1 GCA_016795125.1 Planctomycetaceae bacterium
GATTGATTCCGCTCGCGGCGGTCGCGGCAGACCCTGCCGCATCCGCGCCGTGCGACTCGAGCGCCGACGTTGCCGGCGCCCCTGGAGAGTGGCGGCCGATGGAGTCGTGCGCGTCGTTCGACTCCGCCGCATCATCCGCAGCATGTCCGGGCAAGTCGCCGGGTTGATCGCCGTGGACAGGAAAGTCCGCGACCGTGTTTTCGTGTGCATCCTCCGTGGTCGCAGCGGCCGTTGCCGGATGCATGGCCGACTGCAGCCACCACCCAGCGGTCCCGGAGACGAGTACTCCTCCGGCAATCGCTGCGCAGACGGCGATCCGTCGCGCGAGGCTCCGGCGGGAATTGCCGGTGGCCTGCGTCGCTGCACCCGGCCCATCGCTGGTGGGAGCGGACGTCATTGCCGTCTGCCGTGGAATCCGCAGGTTTTTGTGTCGGACCGCAGGGGCTGCGCAGCCGGAAAACTCGGCGCAGCCGTTACAGTCTCATCGTCCGAATGCGGTTCGTCCGTAAAGCCGAAATCACCACGCAAGTTTCTCATCAGTTAGTTCGATGGTGACAACGAGACGCTAGCCTTAGGAGCAGTGCGCAGTGTTCGTTGGTTCCGCACCCACGTCGAATCCCCAGGGTCCGCATCGTCCGCGCGTTGATGAAACTCGCGGCTCGCGGTCCGGGTTCGGGATCAGCACGAACAATCCGCGTTCAACTTCAGCGGACGATTCAACTTCCGTGTCATCCGGGACTTCCGACGTGGCGCTGCTGCTGGATCGTTTGCGGGCTTTGCCGGAGGTTCGAGCCGACCGGGTCCGCCAGGTCGGCGAGAGATTGGAACAAGGCGCGTATTTGACGCGCGAGGCGGCCGAACAAACGGCTGCTGCCCTGTTGGGGAGCGGCCGAGGCTGAGAAGCACCGGCGTCGATTCCGCAATCGCCGCCGCACGCTGCAGCACGAACGACCCCAGTACCCGTCCCGCAGTCTGCCGAAACACTTGAGCTGGCTCGATTTACCCAGCGCGTCCTCAGCGACGACGTCCAGCCATCAAGCGGCGGCACAGTCACTCCCGGAGTACCTGAATCATGAGTCTGGTGATTGCCAACAACGTGGCCTCGCTCAACGCCCAGCACAACTTGGGCAAGTCGTCGGGCGCCCTCGCCCAGTCGATCGAGCGGTTGTCGTCCGGTCTGAAGGTGAACCGCGGCGCCGACGGCCCTGCGGCCCTCGTCATTTCAGAAAAGCAGCGCGCCCAGATCGCCGGCCTGAACCAGGCCATCCAGAACAGCGAGAAGGCCGTGTCGCTCGTGCAGACCGCTGAAGGCGCTCTGACCGAGATCAACAGCCTGCTCCTGAAGGTCCGCAGCCTCGCCCTCGACTCCGCCAACACCGGCGTGAACGACGACGACGCCCTCGCCGCGAACCAGGCCGAAATCGACAACGCCCTCGACACGATCAACCGTATTGCGAACAACACGCAGTTCGGCACGAAGAAGCTGCTGGACGGCTCGGCCGGTCTCGCCGTCAACTCGACCGACACCGACGTGACCTACATCAGCTCGACGCAGGCGACCAGCGGCGGCGCCTATGCCGTGGCCATCACGACGGCCGGCGAACGTGCCAACACGTCCAACGGCACCGCCCAGACGTCCGCTCTGGCGTCCGCGGAAGTGCTGACGGTCAACAGCGTGAACATCAGCCTGAACGCGGGTCTCACGCAGGCGCAGGTCATCAGCCGCATCAACGAGTTCACCGGCCAGACGGGCGTCGTTGCCGAAAACAACGGCGGCAACACCCGGCTGTACTCGGTGCAGTTCGGCTCGGCTGCCAGCGTTTCGGTGGTGTCGGACACGGCTGCCGCCGCGAACAGCTCGGGCTTCGGCACGACGCTGGCCACCGACGCGGGCGTGAACATCGCCGGCACGATCGGCGGCGCTGCCGCGACCGGCCTCGGCAACATCCTGACGTCGAGCAGCGGACCGGCGACCGGCCTGGCGCTCCAGCTGGCCTCCGCTTCGAGCGTGGCGACCGTCACCGGCGCCCAGGGCACGACGACCGTCACCGACCAGTCGCTGCAGTTCCAGATCGGTCCCAACGCGAACCAGACCGCCCGCGTGGCGATCGATCGCGTCAACCCGACCTCGCTGGGCATCGGCGTCTCCGGCAACCAGTTCGCCAACCTGAACGAGATCACCGTCACGAACTCGTCGGGAGCCAATGATTCGCTCGAAATCATCGACGAAGCCATTGACCAGGTCACCAACCTCCGCGGCACGCTGGGCGCGTTCCAGGGCAACACCCTGGAATCGACGGCCAACAACCTGCGGGCGACCCTCGAGAACACGGTCAACGCGGAATCCGTCATCCGTGACACCGACTTCGCCGAGGAAATCGCGACCTTCACGAAGAACCAGGTTCTCGTCCAGGCCGGCACCACCGTGCTGTCCAACGCGAACCAGATGTCGCAGCAGGTCCTGTCGCTGTTGCGTGGATAATCGTCCGGATTCGCTCCGGTCCCTCAACGGGGCCGGAGCCGTTTGATTGAGCCCATTCCGCGGAGGATGCCGCACGGCGGCGTCCTCCGCGGTTCTTTCCTTTCCCGGCCCTCCGGGATTCGATCGGTCACTAAGCGACGGCTATGGCCACCACAATCGACGGTCTGGTCACGGGCATCGACTCGGCAAAGATCATTGAAGGCCTGCTGTCCATTCAGCAGCGCCAGATCGATTCGCTCACGCAGAAGAAGCAGCTCGCGCTCGGCAAGAAGACCGCTGTCGCCGGCATCGAAGCCCGGATGCTCAGCTTCCGGTCGACCGCCGCCACGCTGGCGCGCACGCAGAATTCGGTCTTCGAAACCAAGCAGGTCGCGTTGAGCCAGGAAGGCTTCCTGTCCGCGACGGCCACGAACAAGGCTGCGGCCGGAGTCTATCAGCTCCGCGTGAACTCGCTGGCCAGCGCCCACTCGATCGCGGCTCAGGGTTACGCCGACGTCGATTCCGCGGTCACCTCCGGCACGCTTGAACTGCGCGTGGGGGCCGGGCCGGTGACGACGATCACGGTCGACTCCACGAACAACACGCTGCAGGGAGTCGCCGACGCCATCAACGACTCCGACGCGGGGATCACAGCGGTGATTGTCCGCGACGGCGCTGCGGGCAGCACGCCGCACCGGATGATCCTGACCTCCAAGACCAGCGGTCTGTCGAACGAGATTTCACTCACCAACAATCTCGCGGCCACGGCCGGCGACGCGACGCGGCTGGAGTTCGACCTGGACAACCCGCTGGAAGCGGCTGCCGACGCATCGGTCTCTCTCGGCTCCGGGCCGGGGGCCATCACGATCACCAGCGACACCAACCGCATCGACAATGCTCTGGGGGGTGTCACTCTCGACCTGCTGAAGGCCGATCCCGGGCAGCCGATCGCGCTGACCGTCTCGCAGGATGCCGAGCCGGCGACAGAGGCCGTCCAGAAGTTCGTGGACGACTTCAACGGCCTGATGGAGTACATCGATCAGCAGACCCGCTACGACAAGGAATCGGACACTGCCGGGATTCTGCTCGGGAACCGCGCGGTCATCCAGTTGCAGGAAGACGTCCGCAGCGCCGTTCTCGACGTGGTGCCCGGCGCGGGCAGCCTCAATCGATTGTCGGCGATCGGCATCACGGTGACCGACAAGGGCCGGCTGGAACTCAATTCCACCAAGCTGACCGACGTCCTCAGCGGGCGCGTCGCGGGCGTGTCGCCGAGTGATGCGATCAAGCTGTTCTCATTCACGGGGGACAGCACGCACCCGCAGGTGCAGTTCCTGCTGGGCAGCTCGCGGACGAAGTCCGGCACGACGCCGTACGGGGTCGACATCATCCAGGCGCCGGAGCAGGCATCGATCACAGCGACCTCCGCGCTCGCCGATTCCATCGTGATCGACGGCTCGAACAACACGTTCTCCCTCAATGTCGACGGCGCGGAGCTGGACAATCTGGTCCTCGCCGCAGGCACATACACGCGTGCGGCGCTGGCGGAGCACCTGCAGGCCGTCATCAACTCCAGTCCCGACCTGGGTGGTCGTTCGGTCAACGTCGGTCTCACGGCGAACGCCCTGCGGATCACTTCGGAAGCGTACGGAGCGACGTCGCAGATCAGCAGCCTCGCAGGGACGGCACTGGCCGCACTGGGATTCTCGGGGAGCGAGTCGGACAACGGGGTCGACGTTGCGGGCACATTCATCATCAATGGCGAGACGGAAACGGCCATCGGCCGCGGTCGCGTGCTGACCGGCGACTCCGAGAATGAAAATACCGCGGACCTGCAGGTCCGCGTGTCCCTCACTGCTTCCCAGATCGTCGCCGGTCAGGAAGCAAGTTTGACGGTTACGCGAGGCGTGGCGTCGCGGCTCGATCAGGTCCTCGGAACCTTGCTGGATTCCACCACCGGGCGCGTCAAGCAGGTGGACGATCGCTTCGATGAGGAAGCGGAAGACATTCAGAAAGTCATCGACCGACAGAAAACGCGGTTCGACGCGCAGCAGGAATCGCTGCTCAAGCAGTTTCAGGCGCTCGAAACCGCCGTCAGCCAGCTGAAGACGACCAGCAGTTTCCTGAGCTCCCAACTGTCCGGCGTTAACAACCTCAAGTCCACCACGTAGTGCCGCGGCTCGCCGAACGGGGGCCGCCCACCCCTTCGAGCAACCTCACCTGATGTCGCCGCACTTTTCTTACCAGCGCAACGCCGCTTCTGCCTGGACCCGCATCGACCTGCTGCTGACCGTCTACGACGTCGGCATCCAGACGGCCCATGGGGCGCTGAACGCGCTGGCTCAGGGGGACGACGACGGCGTCACCCGGCAACGCCTCAAGTTCTATCGCGTGCTGATGCAGATTCTCGACGGACTCGACACCAAGTACGAGACGACGCAGAACATTCAGCGGTTGACGCTGTACATGTTCGATCGCGCGAGCAAGGGCCGCCCGGCGGACTGGCAGGCGGTTCTGAAGGTGCTCAACATTCTGCGGGAAGGCTTCGGCGCGATTCGCGACCAGGCGGTCGAACTGGAGTCTCGCGGCGTCGTCCCTGCGGTCGATGCCGCCTCCGCCGTCAACGTCTCCGTCTGAGCGTAACTGTGTTCAGCCTGACGTTCGACCTGTCCCCCCTATTCCCCCCGGGAGAGGGGCCGGGGGTGAGGTCAAATCCACGCGCCGCTCACGACGCGCGTCGATAGCCTCGTCGCCACGCCCATCCC
>JAEUIG010000379.1 GCA_016795125.1 Planctomycetaceae bacterium
GCGCTGGTCAGCGGATACAGCGTTACGAGCGGCGGCGACCGTCCCAGCGAGTCGCTGTGATTTAATTTTACCAAGATTCAGATGAAGTACGTTGCGAGCGATTCGGGCGCGACGGAAGGAAGCCCGGCCGTGGCCGGGTTCGACCTGGCCAAGGGCGTGCCGTCGTAAGGCGTTCGCCTCCGGCACTGAGGTCGTCGCCGAACGCGACACGATGCAAGCCAATCGCCCGGAAGGCAGCCTTCCGGGCGCTGCATCGTTGTCGCCATGGCGAACGTACGGAGCGGCTGTGCCGCATGCATCAGCACGGTTGCTGTGGGCTCAGTGAACCGCTTTCGGCTGTCGCTGCCGACCTGAAATCCTGACTGGCCGAATCTCGCGCCGGCTTGCCCGTCGACGGCTTACGGACTCATCCTGGAGGAGCGGACAATGAGTGTCGAGGCGATGATCAAGTCGATTCGGGAGAATTGCGTCAAGAACAAGGGGGGGTACGTCCCCTATTCGCAATGTGTTCAGCCGACAAAGGCGCTCATTGAGAGCATGCCGGCCACCAAAGGCGGCATCTGCCGGGCGCTGGCCTGCCGCTGGATCGCGGAGCACTCGAAGGACAGCAGCCTCTGGAACGTGCTGTTCGCTCCGGGTTCAACCAACGTGAAGCAGGCCGTCATCGCCAATACGATGATCAGCTTCATCGAAGGCGTGACGACATCGGGTTCGATGCAGAACAAGTCCGTCCAGAATCCGCAGAATCTTTCGGGAGGCAACTACCAGGACCTTGTGATGGACAAGTACCTGGGCATGTACGGGCTCATCCGCCGCAATATCTGCGGGGACATCATCACCGGCTACCAGACACGCACTGCCGGCCTGAATGTGGCGCAGTCGATTATCAATCGCATGACGCCGACGTACCTCAACACCAAGTCCGGGTGCTACATTCACCTGTACATCGGCGGGAAGGGTGCTCACTCCTGTGCGGCCTGGGTAGGCGAGGACGTGGCCTTCTTCGATCCGAACTTCGGCGAGTTTTACTTCGACAAGCACGCCAACTTCGAGAAGTTCTTCCTCTACATGTGGGATCGCAGCGGCTATATCAAGTCGTTCAACAGCTTCCAGCTGGACGCTTATGCCAAGAAAATGCGTCGATAAGCGGGGCCGCGGGGTCGCGGGAGCTGATCTGCAGGCAGGTGGTTGAGAGGACTAACAATGCCATTCGGTATCGAAAACCACATCGTTGGTCGCATCCAGAAGTCGCCGGAGAAGTACGGCGGACACTGTACATTTCCCTTTTCCCAGGGAATCAATCCTGTTGCAGGGATGATCGGCAAGAGTAAGGTCACCTCCGGCGGAATCTGCCAGGCTCTCTCTGAGATGTGGGTTGTATTTCATGCCCACGATCAGTCGATCTGGAATTGGCTGTACCCGGGTGGAAAGCTCAGCAGTTCAGCGCTCGCAAACGTCGCCTACAACTTCAAGTATGGCAGTGTGAAGGGGGGGAGCGACTTCACTGCCATCGACGACCAGGATCAGAACTCCGATTTGTGGTTCGTACAATACGGTCTCCGCCGCCGCACGGGGACCGTGATGAGCACGTCGAACATGTCCATCGACGGCAAGCTGACGAAGGTCAAGGTCGCCAACCGCTCGCTGGCGGAAGGCACCCGCGCTGGCGGCGTTTCCCGCTGCGGCATCGGCAAGAACCTGGCGAAGGATCTCGTCGGCGGCAGCATGGTAAAGAACATGGGGGGAGGCGACGGCACGTACCGCGTGATCGGCATCTATGGCGGCGACGGCTCCCATTGCATGTGCGCCTATGTCGGGCAGGACGTCGCCTTCTTCGATCCGAACTTCGGCGAGTTCTGGTTTGAGAAGCGTGTCGACTTCCAGAAGTGGTTCGGCGAATACTTCTGGCCGAAGTCGTTTTACGACTGGATGATGAACAAGCGGTTTACCATCCGCGACTACGCCCGCGCCGTCGGCGCGGGTGCGAAGAACTTTTCCGGCAAGTTCTGAGGACGCTCGGCGACATTCGTTGAGCGTGCGTCCCGCAGGCGGCGTTGAACATGCGACGCCGGGTTAATCCGCGCTCCACACTCCGCGCCAGCCGCGCACCGGCTCCCCCAATTGAGTGCGCAATACGACCTCGTCAAGTGAACGAAGCGTCAGTCCCGCTGCGGCTGCCGTTCGTTCGAGGTACTCCCGTGAGTGCTGGTACCGTCGCATCCCGCGGAGCCGGAATTCTCTGTCCTCGCCCAGTTCCGTCGTGATGGCACAGTGTCCTCCCTGCCGCAGCACGCGCGCGATCCCGGAAAACACCGGTGAATGGTCGCCGAAATAGTTCAGCACATCGCTGGATACAATCAGATCGAACCGCTGTTCAGTTTCATTGAGATCGCGCACAATCTCCGCCTGTCGCAATTCGTCGTAGACGCCTCGAGCCCGAGCGAGTTCCAGCATCTTTGGCGACAAGTCGATTCCTGTCAGCCTGCGTGCCCACGGACGGAATTCCGCCCCCGCCAGACCTGTTCCGCAACCCAGATCGAGGATGTCCAGACTGCCGGAATGGTCGCCGACAATCTGCTGCACCGCCTCACGAATCAGCTGTGGAGCGCGGTACTTCAACGTTTTGAGAAGCTGCTCGTCGTAAATCACCGAGAACTCATCAAACAATTTTTCGACATAGACAGGGGGCGGCGCGGCCGGTGCCGGTCTGTCTCCCAGGCTCGCCTCCAGAAATGCGACGGCGCCCGCGATTTCTGCTTCTGGAACTCCCAGATTCTTCATCTCCGCGCCGTACCGCTGTCGTCGCACCTGCCGTGCTTCCGCCGCCGCCCCTCGGTGTTGCAGCAGAAACGCCATGCCATCCAGAGCCATCAGGTTGTCGGGCTCAGCCGCGATAAACTCTCGATACGCGGCTTCGGCCGCGCGTTTGTTGCCTCCGGGATTCAATAGTTGCGACGGATGCACGCGAATCGTCGTGGGGGCGACCTGGTAACCGGCGGCATTCAGTGCCTGCCGCCATTCGCGCTCCGCCTGCGATTGAGCAACGGCAGGCCCTCTCCCCGGAATGCTCCACGACTGCATCGGTTGCGTCTCAAGGTTTGTGAGCTTTGCGTGTTGCCGATATCGTAGCCCGCACGCCTTCGTAACTGGAGCGTACCAAGCCCACTGAAGTTCCCGACAGGATTCGCCGCAATGAGCAGCTACAACGACGTCCCCTACCCGAGCATGCCGGTCCGTGGTTCGCATCCGGACCGGCTGCACGCCGTGGCCAGCCTGTGCGGACTCAGCCCGGCGCCGGTGGACGCCTGCCGCGTGCTCGAACTGGGGTCGTCCGACGGCGGCAACCTGGTTCCGCTCGCGGAAGCATTGCCCAACTCGACGTTTCTGGGGCTGGACAACTCATCGCGGCAGATCGACGACGGCCGCGAGATCGTCCGCGAACTGGGGCTGACCAACATCCGGCTGGAGTGCCGCGACCTGATCGAACCGACGCCGGACCTCGGCGAGTTCGATTACATCATCTGCCATGGAGTCTACTCCTGGGTTCCGCCGCCGGTTCAGGAGCGGATCCTGCAGATCTGCGGCGCGCACCTCGCGCCGCACGGCGTGGCCTTTGTCAGCTACAACACGCAGCCTGGCTGGCATCTCCGCGGGATGGTCCGCGAGATGATGCTGTATCACGTCGCGGAGTTCGCCGACCCGCAGGATCGCATCAGCCAGTCCCAGGCGTTCCTGGACTTCATGGTGCGGTTCGCGCCCAATCCGGACAAGGCGTATGCCCGGCTGTTGCGCGACGAAATGGAACGGTTGCGCGACCGGCCGCGGACATACCTGTTCCACGAGCACCTGGAAGACTGCAATCAGCCGATTTACTTTCACGAGTTCATGTCGCGCGCGTCGGCCGCAGGGCTGCAGTACCTGAGCGACGACACGCTGCCTTCCGCGTGGAACACGCAGATTCACGCCGATGCCGTGCAGCTGCTGGCCGGACTTGGCGACGACGTGATCCGCCGCGAACAGTACCTGGATTTTCTGCAGGGCTGCGCGTTTCGCCGCACCCTCCTGTGCCCTGCCGCAGCGAACATCTCACGCGTGCCGGATGCCGAAGTGCTGCGCCGCGGATACCTGTCCGCAGCGCTCAAGCCGTCGACGCCCATTGAGGACCTCGCCAGCAACGATGTTGTCGAGTTCCGCACGCCGGATGGTCCGACCGCCGACATGTCCGGGCCGATCGTCAAGGCCGCTGCGGTGATCCTGGGAGAGCAATGGCCGCGGTCCCTGCATTTTCATGAACTCCTGCAACAGGCCGCCGAAAAGCTGCGGGGAACTGCGGAAGCGCAACCGCAGGATGAGTCGCTGCTGTTCGGCGACATGCTGAAGTGCGTCGCAGCGGGACTGGTCGACTTCCGGCTGTCGCCTGACCGCTTCGTTTCCCGCGTCTCGGATCGCCCGCGAACGACGCGAGGCGCCTTGCGCAGCTCGGCGCGGGGCGAGGCCGCGACCAGCCTCGTGCACTCACCTGTCGGTCTGAACCCGGTCCATCGCCAGGTGCTGCGCCGTCTCGACGGCCGGCACGACGTCCAGGCGCTGCTCGCAGCGCTCGAGCAGGATGTCCGCAACGGCGATCTGAAAATCGAAGCGAACGACGGCGCGGCCAATGATGAGCAGTCGCAACGGTCCGCGCTCGGGACCATGCTCCACGATGCGCTGCGGCAGTTCGTGCGGCTCGCCCTGCTCGTCGAATAGGCAGAACGCCGCCGGAGCTGTCCCATGCTCCGGGAGTGCGACGACATCCTGCCGACCGAGCGGTATACTGCAGTCATTCCCCGTTCAATTTTCCCTTCTAAGTTGACTCCGCCGCGGCCAGGGCTCGTCCACAACCGTCGGCGAATCGGACCGATCGTTGCCTGCGCGAACGTGGTGCGCCGGGAACGCATTGACGTCCGCAGGCGTGGCCGGGTCGTCCTTTCTTGGTGCGGTATCCCACCCGATTCAGCGAGCCTCACATGAACACCGAGCACGCGCGTCTGCGGGAATGTCGCGAAGAATCGCTTCCGTGGAAGAAGTGGGGGCCTTACCTCAGCGAACGGCAATGGGGCACGGTGCGCGAGGATTACAGCGAGGGAGGCAACGCCTGGGATTATTTTTCGCACGATCAGGCGCGTTCCCGCGCCTATCGCTGGGGTGAAGACGGCCTCGCGGGAATCTCCGACGACCAGCAGCGGCTCTGCTTTGCGATCGCGCTCTGGAACGGCGTCGATCCGATCCTCAAGGAGCGATTGTTCGGACTGACAAACAGCGAAAGCAATCACGGCGAGGACGTGAAGGAGTACTACTACTACCTCGACAGCACGCCGACGCACTCGTACATGAAGTACCTGTACAGGTATCCGCAGGCGGCCTTCCCGTACGACCAGCTGGTCGAGACGAGCCGCCGCCGCAGCCGTCAGGAGCTGGAGTACGAACTGCTCGACACCGGCGTGTTCGATGACGACCGCTACTTCGACATCTTCGTCGAGTATGCCAAGCAGGCGCCCGAGGACATGCTGGTCCGGATCACGATCCACAATCGTGGTCCGGACGCCGCAGACCTGCATGTACTGCCGACGCTGTGGTTTCGGAATCAATGGTCATGGAAGCAGGCCGGCGAACGGCCGGTGCTGCAACAGGCCGCCGGGTCCGACAAGGACTCGATTGTCCGTATTGCCGACCCCCAGCTCGGCGAACGCTACCTGTACTGCGCCGGCGCGCCCGAACTGCTGTTCACGGAGAACGAAACGAACTCACAGCGGATCTTCGGCGTGCCGAATCGAACGCCATACGTGAAGGACGGCATCAACAACTGCGTGATTCACGGAAACTCGGGGGCGGTCAACCCGCAGCAAACCGGAACCAAGGCGTCGGCGCATTACAGGATCACCGTCGCGGCGGGGGGCAGCCGGGTGTTGCAGCTGCGGCTGACGGACGTCGCGCCGGCGGCGCTTCCCAGGCGGAACGGCAAGCCGGGGACGTCGTTCGGAGCGGGGTTTGACGACTGCTTCGACGCCCGGCGGCGCGACAGCGACGAGTTCTACGCGTCGATCACTCCCGCCGGGCTGTCGGAGGATCAGGCGCTGGTCATGCGGCAGGCGCTGGCGGGCATGCTGTGGAGCAAGCAGTACTATCACTACG
>JAEUIG010000415.1 GCA_016795125.1 Planctomycetaceae bacterium
TGAAGGCCCACCAGTCGCTGAAGGTGCTGACGCTGGCTCCATGCGCGGCGATCTCCGGCGCGATCTTGAAGCCTTCGAGAGCATGCTGCAGCGAGCGGACCTTGATGCCCAACTCGTCGGCAGTTTGCAGCAGCATCAGGATTTCGTCGGCGCGGTAGCCGTGACAGTGAATGAAGCTGCGGCCTTCGATGATGTCGACGAGCGCTTCGAGCCGCAGATCGCGGCGTGGTTCTGGAAGATTCGGGGGCTGATCCCCCGCGACTCGCCGGGCCTCTTCGTACTGCTGCCATTCGCGGCGGTACGCGAGGGCTTCGTAGAATGATCGTTTCAGCGTGGCTTCGACGCCCATGCGCGTGGCGGGGAATCGCCGCTCGTGCCCTTTCGGGTTTTCGCCGAGGGCGAACTTGATCCCTTGCGGCGCGTCTTCGATGACGTGCTCGGCGGCGGTCGCGCCGTGCCTGAGTTTGACGACCGCGTCCTGGCCCCCGATCGTGTTGGCCGAACCGTGCAGCAGGCGAATCGTGGTGACGCCGGCCGCCAGCGCGCGATACTCGCGGGCATCGTCGCTGCGAATGACATCCTTGACCCGGACTTCGGGCGTGACCGACTGGGACGACTCGTTGAGTTCGCCGTCGATCATGATGTGGCTGTGCGTGTCGATGATGCCGGGCATCACGAACCAGCCGGCGACTTCGATGGCGGTCACGCCATCCTGATCGGGCAGTTCCGGCGCGATCGCAGCGATCCTGCCGTCGCGGATATAGAGATCGTAGCCGGCGAGGGTCTCGCCGGTTCCGGTCAGGATCGTGCCGTTTCGCAGCAGCAGGTCATCGCTCTTCGCTCCGGCCGCACTCAGTCGATCGGCCTCCAACTCACTCGGAAGCTCAACGACACTCGCTTGCGGTTTCGCATCCTCCTCCGCGTCCAGCGACAGCGCCACCGGATTCGCCGGCTGCTCCCCGGCTGCGACGCGCGCCGCAGTCCAGCCGGTCGGTGCACCGAACGGCGAGCGCATCGTGCCGGCGAGGGTGTCGTCTGCGGATTTGTGCAGTCCCTCAAAGGTCAGCGTGACATCCCGCTGCCCGACGCCGATGGCGACGACGAACTCGATTTTCTCAACGGTTGCACGGCCGGAGATCACCTTGCCGTCGCCGGCTTCGGAAGTAAAAGTGCCGGTGAGTTTGTCGCCGTCCTGCGTGAGGGTCAGCGTGGCGGCTGTCGTTTTCATGTCGCCGGCAGCGATCGAGACGGTCCACGCGCCGGCAATCGGCGGAGGTGGAGCGGCGGACGGCGGCTCGGCTTTCGGACTTTCCGCGTCGCTGTTGTATTCAAACAGTTCTTCGCCGATGACGACGTAGCGGACCTTGGTCGTCGTGACCTCCCACGGGCCGTTCATGACGGTGACGTGGGCGCGTGAAGTCGGCACAAGCCCCTTGTGGTCGAACTCCTCACGGACGACATGGATTCCGCCCTGGGTCAACCCGCTCAATACAACATCGCTGGGCACGCCCTGCGCGACAATCTCACGAAGCTGCTTGAGAAACTCCTCCGGACCGCTGCATCCCGTACTGGTGAATCCGAACTTCATGCGTCCATGGAGTTTACCGGCCGTGGTCATCCGCTCCTTCCACCGGGCGAGTGCATCTTGCTGGACTCGCACAGGAGATTTGAAGTCCTGCGACAATTCGTTTGAGTTCGACTGAGTTTCGATCTTTGGTTCCTGGCCATGATCGACTCGGAGAACGATCGGAGCCAGCAGTCGTTCCCGAAGCGTGTCGAAACGAAGATGCGCGTCGCGCCCACCGATGATCTGGCGGCCGTACGGATTGCCGCTCTCTTCGATGAAGGACAGCGCGCGGTCGATTTCGTCCGGGCTGTCCGCAAGAAATGCAGTGCCTTCACCACCGTCGAGGTGGACAAGGATGCCGTCGACTGGACTGCGATGTCTCGAATCCAGAGTTGCCTGTCTCAAGTAGGCAACCGCCCCCATGGTCGTGATGGGATACTGATCGGTCACACTGCCGTTCGCCGGCAACGGATCAAGTTTGAAAATTGAGGATGCGTGAAGCGGGGATTGGAGCAGCACGTCGCTCAGCGGCCCAGTACCCAACGCCAGGAAGCACCCTTGCCCCCCCGCAATCCCGCGCAGCGGGGCGACGTGGGCCGCCGTGAACCCCGCCATGCGGTACGGCTCCAGCAGCTCGCGCGTCCGCAGCAGATGCTCTTGGGCCATGAACTCCGGCGTCATGCCGCGGCGATGCTGCGTCGGCGCGCCGGCCAGGACGTTCTGGCGGAAGTCGGGTGGGGGGTCTTCGTCGTGCGGCTTGAGTGCTTCGGGATCGATCAGCGAGGACGTCGCCGCGTCAATGAATCCCGGATAGGCGATCAGTCCAGTCCCGTCGATGATTCGCGCGTCGACCGGGATCAGTGTGTCCGGTCCGACAGATTCGATTCGGCCGTCGCGGAGGACCAGGTTTCCCTTCTCGACGACCTGTCCCGGCTGCTGAACGATCTTGATGTCGCGGAACGCGATCGCCGGAACGCGGAAGCCGGTCTCGGGTTCGGGGCGTTCCTGGGCGGTTGCGAAACCGGCCAGCGTGCTGACGAGGAGGACAGCGGCGAGCAGGGAACGCTGTTCGCCGCGCGGGTGAGGCTTGCTGAGATGAAAGTCGGAGGGTTTCATGGACGCTCTTTCGGGGGTCGCCGCTGGCTTCTGGCTCAACCGGCGACCGGCCGTAATTGCCGTCACGAACCTAACAGAGCGCTGGACCGGAAACCAATCTTGACAGCAGGAACAAAAATCGCCGATGATTCGCTGCGAGATGAATTGACACGCCCCCTGTGGGCGTTATGATTGCGACAGAGTTGGCTTCGCAAGCGCAATCAGCACGGCATCCGCTCCGTGATCTGCCAGCAAGACGGAACGACGGGCGTGCTGAGACTTGAGTCTTGGACGAAAACCTGTGCTCGCGTAGGTGGCTCAGTGATCTTGCCCTGCCGTGAATGCGGCAAGCGTTCTTCCGGTGTGAGCGTGGATCGGGTTTCGCCGCCCTCGCGTCGTTGACACAGCCGGAGTGCAACCTCAAGAGTCTGTATTGGAAACGTGGTTTTTGGCGGGGAGTCCGTTCCGCCGTGCCAGGGTCCCGCAGTCGCGGACCGTCGCCGGACGAAGCGGCACACCTCTCTGCCAGCAAATGGCGAGTTTTGCGTTCACTGCATCGTGATCTGCGGTGGCGCGTCGTTCAAAAGACAATGGGCGTTACGTCGGTCGGTCGTTCGGCACGGATCGTGCTGACGATTCACCGGGAGGCTCAGGCAGGTGTTTCAGTCGGCTGACGCATGAGCGGCCGTCCGGAAGCACCGAACGTTGTATGCAATCCGCATCGGTGATGCGGGCAACGGCGCCTGGGCCAGGGCGTGGCGAGACTGCCGCTGTGCGGTCCGCCGTCCTGCCGTTGGGTTGATCTGTCAACGCCGCGGCAGGCGAGAGTCGATCCGTGGGCCTTTCGGCATCGCGCCGTGGGCGTCACAGGATCCAGGCACCAGCGTGGGACACGCGGCACGGTTGTGCTGCGCGCTGGCGCCACCCCGAATCACCGGGTCGGAGAACATCTGCCAACGGGCAGCGCGATTCCGATTCCGCACTCCGGGGCGCGAATTGTCGACCTTCGCACAAAGGAAGCTTCGAGTGGCGAACGACAGGCATCGTGACGACGACCTCGCGACGTTTGATTTCGAAGGCGATTCCGATTCCGAATTCGCATCGTCCGATGACGAATTCGGCGCGGGACTCGACGACAGTTCGCAGTCCAGTTCCGGTGAAGGCGGTTCGGCAGAGGGAGCTCCGTCCGACGGAGGCCCTCCCGGACCCAGGCGCAAACGCCGACGGCGCCGGAAATCCAAAGGCAACGGTACAAACGGTACAAGCAGTGGAGGTGAAGTGAGTCAACAACGACCGCCGCAGCGGTTCCAGGATCGCCGGCCCAATCGTCAGCCGTACCAGGGCGGTCCCAACCGTCAGCAAAACCGCGGACGACAGCGTCGCGCGAAGTTCATGCAGAATGCTCCCGCCGCCACCGGCCCGGTCGTGACCAGCGGCACCATTGAGGGAGTGCTCGAGCTGCATCCCAAGGGATACGGCTTCGTCCGCGATGCGGCGAACGACTACGGCGCCCTGGCGACCGACCCGTTCGTTTCCAGCTCGCTGGTGGAAAAGCACAAGCTGCGCGAGGGCATCAAGCTGAAGGGCGAAGTCGGCCCCGGCGCCCGCGACCAGGGTCCGCGGCTGGTCAGCATCGAATCCATCGACGGCGGCAGCGTCGAAGACTACGAGAAGATCAAGCACTTCGACACGCTCACGGCCATCAATCCGTTCGAGCAGATCAAGCTGGAGACGGATGCAAACACCGTCACCATGCGGGTCATGGACCTGCTCACCCCGATCGGCAAGGGCCAGCGGGCGCTGATTGTCGCTCCGCCCCGCACCGGCAAGACGATGCTCCTGCAGGACATCGCCAATGCCGTCAGCATCAATCACCCGGAGATCTACCTGATCGTCCTGCTGATTGACGAGCGGCCGGAGGAAGTCACGGAGATGCGCCGCAAGGTTCGCGGCGAGGTGATTGCCTCGTCGATGGACCGCGACGTCGAAAGCCACGTCCGCATCAGCCAGCTCATCATCGAGCGCGGCAAGCGGCTGGCCGAATCCGGCAAGCACTGCTTCGTCCTGCTCGACTCGATTACGCGGACCGCCCGCGCGTTCAACAAGTGGGTCGGCAACAGCGGCAAGACCGGCACCGGCGGTCTGGACGTCAAGGCGATGGACATTCCGCGCAAGATGTTCGGCACGGCCCGGCGCTTCGACGAAGGCGGCTCGCTGACCGTCGTCGCGACTGCGCTGATCGACACCGGCAGCCGGATGGACGAGGCGATCTTCCAGGAGTTCAAGGGGACCGGCAACATGGAACTGGTCCTCAGCCGGGACCTGGCCGACCGCCGCATCTGGCCGTCGATCGACATTTCCAAGTCCGGCACCCGCCGCGAGGAAATGCTCCTCTCCAAGGAGGTCCTCGACGGCACCATCATGCTGCGGCGGAGCCTCGTTTCCATGAACCCCACCGAGGCCATGGATCAGCTCATCCGCACGCTGCAGAAGTTCCCGTCGAACAAGGAATTCCTGGAACGGATCCGTTCGGTGCTGTAGGGTCGCTGGCGGATGGCTGATGGTTGAGTGAACGGCGGACTTGCGCCGGGACGCTCGCCGTCACGACCGCCGTTGACGGCGAGTGCCGGTCCAGCTAATGATACGCGCGTGCGCCGGCGAATCGCCCCGGCCTCGCCACGAGTTTGTGAGGGCTTGTTCGTGTTTCGCAGCGTATTGTCAGTCATTATCGGCGTCGTCACTGGAGTCACCATCATCGACCTGATGATGGTGCTCGGCCATAAGATGTACCCCATGCCGGCAGCAGCGACCGCCGCCGAGCTGCCGCTCGGCGCGTTCGTGATGTGCCTCGTCGCCTGGTGGCTCGGCACGTCAACGGGCGCCGGCGTGAGCGCCTACCTGGCTTCCATGAACCGCTGGAACCACGGCTGGATCGCCGCCGGATTGCTGGCAATCTACGGCCTGGTGCAGCTCTTCCGCATGCCGCATCCATGGTGGTTCGTGCTGGCGGCCCTGGTCGTCTTCCCGTTGTCGGCGTTTCTCGGCATGCTGATCGGCCTGCAGCCGGTTCCGGGGAAACGTGAAGGCTTCGTCATCGAAGGTCCGCCGCCCGACTACTCCGCCGAGGCGGAAGAGCGGATGAAGATGATGAAGTCGTAGCGTGCCGTGGTTCAGGCAGCCTGCCTGAACGAATTGCTCGGATCGAAGCACTCATGCTGGCAGCATGAGCCACGACCGGGTCAGTCGTTCGCCGGCGGAGCGGCCGGCCCTATTGTCGGTTGCGACCATGCTCGTTCAAACTCCCCTTCCTCCGACGGGTTCGGGTGCAGCCGCGATGAGATGATCCGCGCCCGCACGTAGAGTTCGTCACCGGTGAACTCATAGCTGGCCTTTGGTCCGCTGACCGTCTTGAGCACCGCGCCGACGTCGCTGCTGTATCGGCGCGTGGCCCTCACAGGCTGGCCCTTTTCGTCCAAGGCTTCTTCGGTGCGGGAATCAAACCCCTTACGGGTGCCGATGAACTCCACGGTGTAGTCGACTCCTTCATCGGCTTTGACTTCGACCGCCAGCCCCTTGTCCGTGGATGTGACGCTCGCGAGCTGCACGCCTGACGACGAATAGAACCGGCCGGCCTCCAGCGATTCGATGAGGGCTTCCGGCGTCAGGGAGTTGGACAGCACGTACACCCAGCCGCGGCCGGGGTTGCTGTTGCGGCTGGGGATGTCGTGATAGTCGTGGCCGTCGTCGACGCCGAGGCCATACATGATGGGCAGGTTCAGCTCGGAGATCCGCCATGTCAGAACGATGTCCCAGACGCGATCCGTCGACGCGTGGACGTGATCGCCCGAGTTGTGCACGCCGGGATGGCCGTTGTAAACCTCGAAGAACTGCTCGCCGACCACGCGCATCAGGTCTTCCGCCGTGATTCCCCAGCCGAAGTTGGGATGGTTCAGGTGGACGATCATCGGGACGCCGGTCCGCTCCCGCTGTGCAATGACCGCGTCGACGTTGTTCTGCATGGCCTCCAGCACACTGTTGCCGCCGCGGGGCGTGAGCAGTTCCTGCACGTTGCTGGCGTTCATGTGAATCGGGGCTTTGTCGAATTTGTCGCTGATCTCCTCCCCCTGGATCAGCAGGTACGTGCCCGGCTCGGCGAACCTGTCGGACACCTCGGCGAACGTCCGCAGCCGGACCTCCAGGTTGCCTTCCGCGGTCGTCCGCTCCTCGACCCAGTCCGGCAGCCGCGCCTTGAGCTTGTCGTACGCGGTCCGCTTCCCCTTGGTCTTGTCGACTTCGACCCAGCGCTCGGTGTTCGCCAGCACGTTGTGGTCGGTGAACACGAGGAAGTCGTAGCCGTTGTCCTTGTACCAGAGGGCGATCATTTCCAGATAATCGTTGCCGTCGCTCCAGTGGGAGTGCGTGTGCATGTTGCCGCGATACCAGCGGAGTTCCCCCCTGGCGACGAGGGTCTGCTCCGGCCGGGCCTGCGACGTGGACACGGCGGTAGCGGCGATTCCGAGGGCAGCAACAATTGAGAGGAGGGCGAGCGATTGAGGACGAGGCATGGTGGACGACCCGGCAGGAGGATGAAAGAGGACCGACAGCCTACCAGAGAGTCGCGTGGGATGCCTCAGCGCCGGCCGGACGAATTCCGGCTGGCGACATCCGCAGGCGGCGTGGTCCGTTGCAATGGCTTCGTTGCCGCCTATGATAAACGGGAGAAGCGCATGCCATGCACGGGCGACGCGGGACAGCGCCGGCCCGGCCCCCGCCTGCCTGCGACCGCCGCCGCGCCGGCGGCGTCGCCCTCCCGATTGGACGCATCCCTGCGTCGCACGCGTCCACGACCAGCCCATTCCATTCCGAGGTGTTTCGCCTGTGAGCGCCACTCTTGATCAACGGATTGCCGATTCCCGCAAGAAGCTCGACGAGCAGACCGTCCGCATCGTCCAACTGCACTTCCACCCGGAGCACGGCGCGCCGTTCTGGCTGGAAAAAGCGAAGACGTACAACTTCAATCCTCTGACGGACGTCAAGTGCTTTGACGACCTCAAGAAGTTTCCGCTGTTCGAGGACGACTGGCTCCGCGGCGGCCCGGTGCAACGGTTCCTGCCGAAGAAGTGGCACAACGAGCCGAAGTACGTGTTCGAGACCGGCGGCACGACCGGCATTCCCAAGTCGCGGTGCGTCGTGAAAGACCACTGGATCGACTACGAGCTGTTCTCCGAGACGCTCCCCGAATCCAGCTTCCCGAAGGGGACCAACTGGCTGATGCTCGGGCCGTCCGGCCCGCGGCGGCTGCGGCTGGCGGTCGAACACCTGTGCCAGTTCCGGGGCGGCATCTGCTTCTGCGTCGATCTCGATCCCCGCTGGGTCGTCAAGCTGCTCAAGAAGGGAGACATGCAGGGCGCGAAGGACTACGCCGACCACTGCATCGACCAGGCGGTGACGATCCTCGGCGCGGGACACAACGTTCAGTGCGCGTTCGCGACGCCGAAGCTGCTCGAAGCACTGGCGCTGCGGCTGATCGACAAGGGATCGAGCATCGAAGAGGCCGGCCTCAAGGGCATTTTCTGCGGCGGCACCGAGATGACGTCGCAATGGATGCGGTTCGCCAAGGAAGAACTGCTCGGCGACAATGTCCACATCGCCGCGACCTACGGCAACACGCTGATGGGCCTCGCCTGCGGCAAGCCCGTCTCGGCGGCCGACAACTACAAGATCACCTACTACGCTCCGCAACCGCGGGCGACGATCGAGGTCGTTGATTTCAAGGACTACAACAAGCTGGTTCCCTACGGCAGCACCGGCCGCGTGAAACTGTACACGCTGACCGAAGAACTGTTCGTTCCCGGCTTCATGGAACGCGACGAAGGCGAACGCGAGAAGCCGTACGACACGTTCCCCTGGGACGGCATCAGCGGCACACGCCCGTTCCACGAGCTGGCGAAGACGACGACGGTGGGGGTGTACTAACGGTAGGGACTGGGGAATAGGGACTTGGGACTGGCGAGGCAGTTATGTCCGACATCTCGTCTTATCGCGATCTGCAAGTCTGGCAGAAATCCATCGATCTCGTGACAGACTGCTACCGTCTGAGTTCGAAATTCCCTCCCGATGAACGATTCGGACTGACCTCGCAGTTACGACGCGCAGCGACTTCAGTTCCTGCAAATATCGCCGAAGGCAACGGCCGCGGAACGACCAAATCGTTTGTGCACTTCTTGTGGATAGCTAACGGATCCCTTGCGGAGCTCGAAACGCACATCCTCATTGCCGAACGTTTAGGCTTCGTGACGCGTGAGGACACCCGCCCACTCTTTGAAGCAATGTCGACGATCGGACGAATGCTCACCGGACTGAGAAGATCACTGAAGCAATCAATGCAGGGCGATTGTTCGCCATTTTGACGTCATCGCACAGGTGCGGACGCAGTCCGCTCCTTCACTATTCCCCGTTCCCCAGTCGCTATTCCCTACCCACCCATGCTTGAAATCCCTGTCATCCGCTGGGGCCAGCCGTACGAGTCTGTCGAGAAGCAGCCCGTCGTCCACTTTGAGACCGGCGAAGAGCTGGCCGTCATGCATCAGGCGAATGCCGGGCTGATCAAGCTCGACGGCCGCAAGGCCGGCAAGGCCCGCGACATCCTCCGCCAGTTCTCGATCGAGCAGCTGTGCGAGATGTGCGTCAAGGCGGCCGACCTGTATATGGAAGGCACGCTGCCGCTCGGCACCGGCACGCAGACTCCGCAGGAGTTCTGCCGCATGCAGTCGGCCACAACCGGCCTGCCGGAGCACATGTGCGCCTCCAACATGCGCAAGAACGCCTTCGTGCTCAGCCACATGAAGGAAGTGCTCGAAGCGCTCACCCGCGGCCTGCCGTTTGACGTGCTCTCGCGCGGCTGGGGGATGGAGAGTCGCGGGATCGCCGTTTCGTACCAGGCCCAGACAACCGTCGTCGGCATGGTGCTGCCGTCGAACTCGCCGGGAGTGCATACGCTGTGGATGCCCGTCATCCCGCTGCAGGTTGGCCTCGTGCTCAAGCCGGGTCCGCAGGAGCCGTGGACGCCGTACCGCATGTTCGAAGCCTTCGCGCAGGCCGGCGTGCCGCGCGAGGTGATGTCGATCTACCCCGGCGGTCCCGACTGCGGCGCGGCCGTCCTCGAAACGTGCAACCGCGCGATGATCTTCGGCGGCACGGCGACGGTTGATCGCTACAAGGGAGACCCGAAGGTTCAGGCCCACGGGCCGGGCTTCTCGAAGATCCTCCTCGGCGACGACATGGTCGACGACTGGGAGAAGCACATCGACCTGATGTTCGACAGCGTGTACGTCAACAGCGGACGGTCGTGCATCAGTTGCTCCGGCATCTGGGCCAGCCGTCATACCGAGAAGATCGCGGACGCACTCGCCCAACGGATGGGCCCGGTCGTTCCGAAGCCGATGACCGACCCCACGGCCGGCCTCGCCGCCTTCACGATCCCCGGTGCCGCCGAGTCGATGAACAACGACATCGAGGAGAAGCTGAAGCAGCCCGGCGTGACGGAAGTCACGGCGAAGTACCGCGACGGCTCACGGCTCGTGAAGAACGACCGCTGCGACTACCTGCGGCCGACGGTCATTCATGCGAAGTCTACAGAGCCGGCGCTGGCGAACACCGAGTACATGTTCCCGTTCG
>JAEUIG010000417.1 GCA_016795125.1 Planctomycetaceae bacterium
AAGAACTTCGGCGAGTTGCTTACGCCATTCGGCGTTCGCCTTCCAGCGGAGCGGAAATCTCCAGCAGGTCGATGGCAGGCTTCTGATTGCAGAAGATCGTGGCGATGCGGCCGTAGGTGACGCCGCCTTCGGGCATCTGCAGATACTTCGCCAGTCCCGGCCCCGCGGTAAACCGCAGGATCGCGTTCAGGTCCACCTGCCGCAGCACGTTGTGATTGATCAGCACGCGCCCCAGCGGGATGTGCTCGGCGACGATCTCCTTTCGCACCGCCTCAGTCACGTACTGGAAGTCGAACCGGACCAGCCCGAACTGCACGACCGTATTCGTCCCCTGCTTCGTCAGCAGAATTTTCCTGCTGTAGATGTCCCCCTCCATCCGGCGGTCGACCACGTGCACGTCGACCGGTGAGCGATGGTACGTCTCCATCGTGACCGTCATGTGCAGGTCGTGGACGAGCAGACCCTTGTACGGCTCGGGTGTCGTCGAGGCCGGGATGTACTCGACCGTCCGCACGAGCGGCTGGGGATCGGGAAACGAAGCGGCGAGCTTGTGGAATTCTTCGACAGGATTCACGGTTCTGACCGGGCAGACTCGGAGAGGTTTGACAGCCGGACGGTGGCGCACAGCGATGGACCGCCAATCGCGTCCGGCACGGTCCGGACACTATAGCAGACGCCGGCGAGAGCGTCGGCATCGAATGCGACCGGGACTCGCCAGCCGCCGCAGCTCCCTCTACGGCCCCAGTTCCGACACGCTGACCGCCAGCATCGCCGCTTCCGGGCCGCGGCGGCTGAATTCGATCGCCACGCCGTGCTCGCGGTAGACCCACAGCTCACACACCTGGCCCAGCACCGCGAACCTCACGACGGAGGCGGGAGGCCCGCCGAATGCGGCCCGCACCTGGTCGGACGTCATCCCCTTCCGCACGATTCCTCGCCGGATTGCCTCCACCGTCGGGTCGGGTGAATCGTCCAGGTCCTTCGTCCAGGTCGTCCCGTCGAATTGATAACCCAGTTCGACGAGCCGGGCCCGGGCCGTGGACTGCGCCGCCGGGTCGTTGAACAGCTCCATGTACAGCACCGCCGCCCGGTCCGCATCGTCGAGCAGGGCGACATGCTCCTGGGCAAAATCCAGCAGCCCGCTCGCGCCCCGTTCACGGAACCTCGATTCCTGCCCGGCCAGCCAGTTGCTCTTCGCTTCGACCACGCGGGCCGAATCCCCGTCGGCGTTGCGCGACTCCAGTCGCTCGACGAGCTGCAACAGCTCGTCGCGCGACAACTCCGCGAGATGGCTCTGCTGCCAATCGATTTCTTTCTGACGGTACTCATCGGCGCGTGACTGGTACTCGGACGCCGACTGCTCGATGCGGCCGGCGATCGCAAAGCCGTTCCGCCCTTCCGGATCGGCATCCAGCTCGATCCGCTCCAGACAGGCGGACGAATACAGGATGCGGGCCAGGATCCGTCGCTTGTCGGCATCGGCGCCGCGATACACCTCCAGCGGATCCTGTTCGTAGGCGGGCTGCTCCCTCAGAAACGTCTCTTCGTCGATCGGAACGCCGGACCCCGGCAGCCGATCGAGGATGTGGGTGAGGACGACGTCGCGCTGCCGCGGGTCCCGCTGCCGGGAGGCGCGCAGCTCGCGCCGCAGTGCGTCGTGGTACAGATCGTCGCGCATCTCCGGAGGCAGGCCGAGCGACTGGGCTTTGCGCGCCAGAGCGTACAGCGGCTCGATGTCCGTCACCTTGATCTGCCGGTATTCGATGTCAATGGCCGTCCGCCGCAATTCGGCGGCGCTGCTCTGCAGATCTGCATCTTCGTAAAACGCGCCGCGGCTTGAGGCCCAGTCGGCCAGCGTGTACCACGGGTCGGCGTTGTCCGGCGTCAGCCGGCCGCGTCGGTCCGCCAGCGTTTCCGCGTCGCTGGGAAGCGCCTTGATCCGCGTGACCAGAAACGTGAGCTTGCCCTGCCGCGTCTCGATCGAACCAGACACCTGGACAATCTTGTCACGCGCGGGGGGAGGCTTCACTCCGTCCGCAAACTGAAACAGCAGATCGCAGTTCGTGAACGACAGCCGATCGTCGTTCAGACCACGGTAGCGCCCCTCGACTTTCAGCGTGGCGCCCTGCAGAATCTGCCACCGGTCCCGCTTCTGGACGAACTCCTCGACCGACATCGCGTCGTCGTCCTGTGCGGTGGCCGGCGCGACGGCAACGCACAGACACACCACGCACGCGGCCGTCGCCGCCAGTACTCTCCCCCATCGCGAGATTGCGCGCGATCCAGTCATGGCGAGTTCTCCCCCTCGTCGGTCCATGACGCAGACGCCCCGTTGCCGTCGTCAACGGCTCCCTGCGACGCATCCGGCAGCGCGGCCGACGCTGCGTCACTCATCCCCAGGATGCGCTGTTGTGCTTCGAGCAACCGCTGCACGCGCTGCCGGTCCTCGTCCGATTCAATGGTGAACCCGGCCGCCTCGTAATTGTCGAGCGTCCCCCACAAAAAGGCGGACTGAGAATCGGTCTGCAGCCGCCATGTCTGCTTGTCCGACGACAGTTCGCAACCCACAACCTGCACGGCCATCACCACCGGCCGTTGTTTGCCCCCCTTGACCAGCCGATCCAGAGCGGGCAGCGCAACGTGCAACGCCACGCCCCGCCGCGACGGCCCGATCCTGAGTGGCAGCTGGACTGCATACTGGCCCCGCTGCGATCCATTCAGCTCCACCTGCACAGGCCCGTCGATGATCAGCCAGCGGTTGCGGTACTGTGTCTGAAACCGCGATTGCCATTGTTCGCCGCGCCCCGCCTGCTGCGCCTCGTCCGCTTCGGCGACCACCTGCAACGGCGAAATCGGCAGCACGTCCCGCAG
>JAEUIG010000510.1 GCA_016795125.1 Planctomycetaceae bacterium
CCGCACCTTGTGATGCAGCAGGGGATCGTTGATGCGTTCGCTGATCCCCGGCGCGCCGCTGATGACGACGACGGGCGACTTCTCCGCAAACGCGCCGGCAATCGAATTGCACAGGCTCAGCCCGCCGACGCAGTACGTCACGCAGACAACGCCCAACCCGTTAATACGCGCATAGGCATCCGCCGCATAGCCGGCGCAGTCCTCGCGCGTCGCGCCGACGACATTGATCGGGCTCTCTTCCAGCAGGCCATAAAAGTGCAGCACGAAATCGCCGGGGATGCCGAAGGCGTCGCGAACGCCGTAGTCCTGGAGACGCTGGATGAGATACCCGCCGATGGTCTGGGTCTGCGAACGGCCGTTGGTGGCAGCGCTCGTCGCCGAGTGTGCGTCGCTCGCACGGCCGTTCGGCTTCCTGGCGGCCGCAGGTTTGGATGACTGCGCTTTGCGGGAGAGCTTACTGGTCGCGGTCTTGCGGGCCATGTGCGCCTCCGTGGGAATGTCGATCAGGTGATGGTGAGCTGCTGTGGCATTGTAGGGAGTCAGGGCGGCTTTGGGATCGCAGATTTCGTGCCTCGGTGTTGCGATGCAGAACGTGTCCGCAGTTGGAGACGTATCCGACGCTGTCAGTGGAAGGGCTTCTGTGAACATGCCGGGGAGTTGACCATCAATCAAGTTCTCGATGGACGGCCGTCTCCCAGACTTCAGCACGGCGACGCAAAATGCCGTCCGGCACCCGACAGTGCTCTTCAGAGTGAATTCACAAACACTTCTCTGATTGCAAACCGATGCAACCTAGCATGCCGCAACGAGCGGGCTACCACCATGCAATCCGAGAGCCAAAAACTGATGCGTCGAAATCCATCGAGAACAGGGTTCACCCTGATTGAGCTGCTGGTTGTGATCGCGATTATCGCCATCCTGATATCGCTGCTGCTGCCGGCCGTGCAGCAGGCGCGCGAGGCGGCGCGGCGCACTCAGTGTCGAAACAACATGAAGCAGCTGGGACTGGCGATTCACAATTACCACGACACTCATGGCGTGTTTCCGTATGCCTGGGGCTCGGTGCAGGAGACGTGGTCGGCACTGATTCTGCCCTACATCGACCAGGCGCCGCTGTACAACACGCTGGTCTGGCATCGCACGCCGACCAACGACTGGACATCGATCAATTCTGCGAGTCCCACCTGGCCCAACAAGGTTGCCTGCGGCGTGCCTGTGCCAGTGCTGCGTTGCCCAAGCCTGCCGATCCCGGAGGGCTTCAGCAATTCAGGGATTCCCGATCGCCGGCCCGCCAGCTACCGCGTCGTCAGCGGTTCGCTGATCGTTTCGGACGACAACAGCACCCGCCCGGCGCCTTTCAACGTCGCTCCATACACGTCGCTGGAACGCTCGCCTGCCCGAGACCCTGGCGTGGACGGCATTATGGTCGGCGCCGGTCGCACCAACATCCGAGATATCACCGACGGAACGAGCAATACGGTGATGGTCGGCGAGTCGTTCACCGCACCCGAGTATGTCAAAGACAACCAGGGGATGGATTACTGGAACTTTTTCATTCCGCAGATCTGGGACAGCGGGACCAACCGGTGCTGGTCAGTCGGCAACGGCAGCGGCACGGAGCATACAGAGGCCGCCGGCTCCACGCTCGTGAAGATCAACGCCAGGCTCGACCCCACGGTCCACGGAGTGCTGATGGAAGTCAGTTTCGGCAGCTATCACGTGGGTGGGGCGCACTTCACGCTGGGGGACGGGTCAGTCCGGTTCATCTCAGAAAACGTTGATCTCAAGCTTTATCAGTCGCTCGGTTCGCGAAACGGCGGCGAGATTGTCGGAGAGTTCTGAGGCCGACTCCATTCGCCCCGGGTGGTAATTCCTCCAACTGACGAATCACTATGACAACTGCGATCACTCGGCGCGCCATCAGCAGGTCCCTGCCAATGATCCTGCCGGCCGCTTTGCTGTTACTCAATGGCTGCAGCACGGCGCCATCAGTGGGGTACGACAGCATTGAACTGGTACAGGTTTCTGGTGAAGTGACGCTGGATGGCCAACCGCTGCCCCGCGCCGTCGTGACCTTTGAGGCCGAAGACGGCCAGTTCTCGTATGGGCTGACCGATGATTCGGGGAGCTACGAGCTGCAACTGGACTCGGACATGGAAGGGGTGCGGCCCGGAAAGAAGGTTGTGCGAATCAGCACGACGCGGAAAATTCTGGGGCTCAATGCGGACGAGGGATCGGTCGAGACGCCACAGGACAAGGCGGGACTGGCCGGAGAACGGGTGCCGCCGAAGTTCAACTCCGAGTCGGCTCTCGTCGCCGACGTGACGGCCGACCAGACGACCTTTGATTTCGACCTGCAGTCGAACTGATCGGGTCTCAGGTTCCGCAACCGGATGCCCTGAATCGTAAACATCCGACCCGATTCGAATTGCCGGGAGTTGGTCATTGACGAAGCGACTCGTGCTGCATGCGGCTGCGATGCTGGTCGTCATCTTTGTCGTGGGTCGGGACGTCAGCGCGTGGAATCCCACGGGGCATCGCACGATCGCTTCGATGATGTTCCGGCGTCTGTCACACGAACGGGCGATGGAACTCGCAGAACTGCTTCGGGCTCATCCGCGATTTGAGGAAGACTTCATTTCGGCAATGCCTGCTGCGATCGAAAGTGCCGACCGGGAATTGCAGGCCGAATGGCTGTTCCAACAGGCATCCTGCTGGCCGGACATCGTCCGAGGCGGCCCACCAGAACGAAAGGCCTTTGATCGTCCATTCTGGCACTATCTGCCGCGAGGGTATTATCTGACCGATGCGCCGGTGGAGTTCCGCAGCCAGGTTGATACTTCGTTCAACAGCGATCTGACCCCGGTGGGTGGTGCCGAGAACGAGAACCTGAATGGTCCTCAGGCACTCAAAGTGAACCTCGCCGTCGTCTACAATTCTGCCGCGGCTGCGGCCGACCGCGCAGTCGCTCTGTGCTGGGTGCTGCACATCGCTCAAGACCTGCATCAGCCTTGCCACACCGCGAGCTTGTGCACACCGAAGATGTTTCCCGAGGGAGATCGGGGCGCCAATTGGATCCCGACCACGCAACTCAGGAACCTGCATGCCGTCTGGGACAGCCCATTGGGATCCGATGACCGATTTGAAGTATGTCGCAATCTGGCGATTTTGATGCTCGGCAACGCGCAGGAGCAACTCTCAGAGATCGAGGTGTGTGAAATCGACTCCGAAGTCGAGAAATGGATGGCCGAAGGGCTCGAACTGGCCGACTCGGCTGTTTATACCGCCGAAGTCCGACACATGGTGGTGACGGCCGACTCGGTTCAAACCGTCGATTTGACACCCGAGTACCTGAGGGCTGTCCGCGCGGTTGCTGATCGTCGTCTGCTGCTCGCCGGAGTTCGTCTCAGTGCCCTTCTCGATGCGAGGGAATGCAGCTTGGTCACTCCTCCGTGAGCTCAACTGCGATGCACCCCCGTTGTTGGCGACATCGCCTGTCATCGTCTCGCCGAGTTCGCGGTTGTGTCCCAAGGACTGCGGTCCGTGGACTTGGGGTGTTGTGCGCTGCGATCTCACGCTCCCTTCGGTCGTCCCCAGTGGTCGCGGTATTCGCGGGCGACGAGGGAGTTGGCTTCGTCATCGTTGATGAACTTCTCGGTGGCCGGGTCGAAGTCGAGCGCGCGGCCGAGGCGCGTCGAGATGTTGCCGAGGTGGCAGAGGGACGTGGAGAGGTGGCCGACTAGCGGCGGCGCGGTGAGTTGTGCGCCTTCGCGGATCGCGGCGACGAAGTTCTTCATGTGCGCGACCTGGTCCTGCGGCTCGGGCTGGATGTCGAGCTTGATCGGCTTGTTGTCGTCGCCGAGAACCTGGATCTTGCCGCGGCGGCTGAGGAACATCTGGCCGGAGCGGCCGTAGAACTCCGCTCCGCTGTCCACGTTATACGGGTAGTTGCGGCTCCAGAGGCGCTGCTCGTAGATCAACATCCGCTGCGAGCCGAAGCTCCCGTCGCCGTTGTACTGGAACGTGACCTGCTGCGTGTCGGGGAACTCCTTCT
>JAEUIG010000518.1 GCA_016795125.1 Planctomycetaceae bacterium
GGAGGCGGCGAACCCTGGGCCCCGCTGACTCGAACCCGATCGCTTCCCAGCACCTCGACGCTCAAAGCCAGAAACGACACGCACACATCCGGGCTGATATACTTCGCCGGATCGCCGATCTCATACAGCAGTTGTTCTTTCACCGTCGCCACGGTCACAGCGCCCCCGGTGCCGGCCGGCTTCGTCACCACGCAGCTTCCATCGGCCGAGACTTCCACGATCGGGAACCCGATGTGCGTAGGATCAGGCAGCTCCAGCCACTCGGTCGAAATGCCGCCGGTCACCTGCGTGCCGCATTCAATCAGATGCCCCGCGACTGTGGCTCCGGCCAGCGTGTCCCATTCGTTCTCGCGCCAGCCGAAGTGATGCAGGCACGGTCCGACGACCAGCGAAGGGTCCGCGACCCTCCCGGTGATGACAATGTCCGCACCGCCGGCGAGCGCCTCGGCAATCGACGCCGC
Source organism: Planctomycetaceae bacterium (assembly GCA_016795125.1). Lineage (GTDB taxonomy): Bacteria > Planctomycetota > Planctomycetia > Planctomycetales > Planctomycetaceae > JAEUIG01. The sequence goes on from JAEUIG010000518.1 coordinate 462, forward strand.
GCCCAGGTACGCGTTCGCCGTCACCAGGCGATCAGCGATGTCTGCGATGTCAGCGATCGCCAGCTGCGATTCCAGATGCCTGAACGATTGAACGCGTTCCTCCGGCCCCTCTCCGCGACCGGCCGCCAGCGCCGCCGCCCGCACATCGTCGCCGCTGACGACCGCGATCCTCAGCGACCGGCACCCTTCCGCCTCCAGCGCCCGTGCGCACGCCTGCGCGCAGCCGGCCGGATTCAGTCCCCCCGCATTCGCAACGACGCGGCAATTCCCTCCAGACTGCCAATACGGAGCCAGGGAGCGCACGACCTCGACGAAGTCCCGCGCGTAACCGGCTGTGGGGTCCTTCTCCCGCTGCGACGCGAGGATCGACATCGACACTTCGGCCAGGTAGTCCAGCGTCAGGTAGTCGAGTCCCGGTTCGCGCGCCAGCATCTCCGCAGCCGCATCGGAGCGGTCCCCCCAGAAGGCCTGTGCGTTGCCGATGCGAAGGACGGAGGACATGGCGTGCTGACATGAGAGTGAGACGCGAGACCGCCAGTGTAACAACCGCCGGCCTGCGACGCGTCGGCACTTTCGGTGTGCGCGGTCCGATCGGGGCGGTACAATGCGACCGCTGCCGAATCCCTCCGTATCAACCAGGCGACAGCGGGCATGTTGCGGCTGCTGGGGAATCCGAAGACGCTCTGCGACGGCGTGACGCGCCGCGATCTGCTGCGGGTCGGCGGCCTCGGCGCATTCGGCCTGTCGTTGCAGGACCTGACGGCGCATGCCAGCAGCACCACGACCGACGCCACGTTTGGTCGCGCCAAGTCCTGCATCCTGATCTACAAGTACGGCTCGCCGCCGCAGCACGAGACGTTCGACCCCAAGCCGCTCGCCCCACGCGAGGTGCAGGGAGAGTTCGGGGCGATTCCCACGAATGTGCCGGGGGTCGACATCGGGGAGCATCTGCCGAAGATCGCGCAGATCATGGACCGCCTCACCGTCGTCCGTTCGCTGACGCACCCGTTTCCGCTGCACGGCACCGTCTACGCGACGACCGGCATCCCCGAGGTCGACACCAAGATCGAGGCCCAGCCCCGGCACAAGCGTCAATGGCCCTTCATCGGCTCGCTGATCGATTACTTCGAGGAGCGTCGCACCGGCGGGGGCGAACTGCCGGTCTTGCCGCGCAACATCGCGCTGCCGTTCGTGATGGGCTCCAAAAACGAGTACCCGCCCTTGGCCGGCCCCTACGGCGCGATGCTCGGCATGTGCTACGACCCGGTGTTCACGGAGTTCAATGGAGAAGGGACGACGCTGGCGCCGGCCGTCAGGCCGGGCAAGGCGTTTATGGATCCGTTGTTGGGAATCCGCCCCACGGACAAGCTGCAACTTGCTGGACCAACCGTGGCGCGCGAGGATGTCCCGCGATTCGACCTCCGCCGATCACTGCTCGACCAGTTCAACCATGCCCGCCGGGAACTGGACGCTTTCGAGCGGATCGCCACGTTTAACCAGCAGCAGCAGATTGCGTTCTCGCTGCTGACATCCAGCCGGATGCACGAGGCGCTGGACTATACGCGCGAGCCGCAATCCGTTCGCGATGCGTATGGCATGACGCTGTTCGGCCAGTCGTGCCTGGCCTCGCGGCGATTGATCGAAGCCGGCGGCAAGTTCGTGACGGTGTTCTGGGACGCATTCGGCCTGAACGCCGGATCGTGGGACACGCATCACAATCACTTCCCGCGGCTGAAGGAGTTCCTGCTGCCGGTGTTTGACCAGGCATTCACCGCGCTGATCCTGGACCTGGAAGCGCGCCGCATGCTGGACGAGACGCTCGTGCTCGTGATCAGCGAACATGGCCGCACGCCCGAGATCGACTCCAAGGAGGCGGGCGGCGGACGGCATCACTGGTCGCGTGCGTATTCACAGGTCTATGCCGGCGGCGGCATGGGACGCGGCCTGCTCGTCGGCCGGACCGACAAGCACGGCGGCGACGTTGAAGAGTGCCCGGTCTCGCCAAAGGACGTCCTCGCGACCGCTTTTCATCTGCTGGGCATCGATCCCGAGAGCACATTCCCCGATCCCGAAGGCCGCCCGATGCCCCTCACCGGCACCGGCCAGCTTCGCCGCGAACTGCTCTCGTAAGCGAGACGAAGAATAGAACGCAGATGAACGCGGATTTTGCGGGTTAACGCAGATCAGCGGTCTTGCGGAGAGCGTGCCGAGTATCAGCAAATTGCAACGCAGTTTTCTGATCGGAATAAGGCAACCGCGCAAGCCCACCTGATTTTTGATCTGCGGCAATCTCTTGAATCTGCGCCATCTGCGGCCCTTCAACGCGTGCTCAACGTAGCGACGTGTTGGTCGTGGTGATTCAATCGCCGGATGATCGGCTGTGCCAGCCATGGCAGCCGTTGCAGGATCGGCACCGCGGCGCGGACCAGCCGCGGTCTGCGCAACCCGACGGCGAGCGATCGGCAGACCCATTGTCGCCGCGTGATGAGCCGCCGGTAGCGCTGTTCCCAGGCGGTGACGAATTCATCACTCCAGCCGGGGCAAGCGCGCGCCACCAGCGGCGCGAGGTCGACCGCGCCGGTCATGGCCCACGCCATCCCTTCACCGGTGAACGGCTCCACGTATCCAGCTGCGTCGCCGACGAGAAACAAGCGCGTGTCCGCCTGTCGAGACGTGCTGCGGGTCAGCTTCGCAGTGCCGCGCCACTCGGCCTGCTGCATGTCGGCGGACGCCGGGAACCCGGCTTCTTCAAGAATCGCCAGGCACGCGGCGCCGGGCGAGCCGGCATCGCGGACGGCCGCCGCATCGACGGCCGCTGCTACGTTCAAGCGGCCGTCTTCGACCCGCGTCAGGCCGACATACCCGCGCCGGCCGGCCGCCATGAAGATCACGCCCGGATGATAGTCGGCCGGAAACGCATCCAGAGTCGCCTCGACTCCGATCCGCGACGTGGGCGACTCGCTGCTGGCAAATCCCGGCAGATGCGCGACGCTGCGCCCCGACAATCCGGTGGCAGCGATCACGATTCGACTGGCGATCGACACCGCGCCGCCGCTCGATTCGAGACGCACACCGCGCGAGTCGCCGGTCACGTCGCCGACGAACGCCTGCGTGTCCGGCAGAAACTGTGCGCCGGCATTTATCGCCGACTGCACGAAGGCCGCGTCCATGCCCCAGCGTGACACCGCGATACCGCCGGGCAGCGGCAGGCGAACGCTGCGACGTCCTGCCGCGAGGTGAAACTCCGTCAAGGGCACCGGGTGGAGCGCATCGACGACCGGTCGCAGGCCGGCCGCGTTGATCGCCGCCAGGGAATTCTCATTCAGGCATCCGCCGCACACCTTCGCGCGAGGAAACGACTTGCTGTCGACGAGCAGCACCGACAGCCTGCGGTCTGCCAGGCATTTTGCCAGCACGCCGCCGGCCGGTCCGGCGCCGATCACCACGGCATCCCAGGTCCGGGCGGCGCAGTCGCGAGCTGTAAGCGTGGCGGCAATCACGGTTGCTTCGATGCGATTCGTTCCTGGGAGGGCGAAGCTCCTGCCGAGCCGTACGGCGATCGGCGCCCAATGGCTACAGCGGCTTGGCGGGAGCCTCGCCCTCCCGTCGTGGACAATTCCAGGTCATCAGCAATCGCTGCGGCCAGTGTGTCGTGATCCGGGCGTCCCGCATGCCGGACCTGGCCGCCATGTCGAGCACCTCGCGCGGCTGGAATCCGGCCCGCACCGACAATGGTCCGTCCACATGCACGATCGGGCTGCGCGTCAGCAGGCGCACGCCCCACCAGCACAGGAAGTACCCCAGCCGGTCGCGGATCAGGTCGTCCACCAGCACCATCCGCTCGACGCTCTGCGCCATGTTCGTCAACAACCGGATGCCGGATGGCTCGTCGAAGTGATGCAGGAACAGCGAGCAGTACATCACGTCCCAGCCGCGCGGCAGCGGATCATTCAGAATATCGACTGGCACGTACTCGGCGTCGGCCCCGGCGGCCCTGGCCCGTTCGGACGACATCCGCAGCGCCTTGGGGCTGATGTCGCACCCGCCGATCTGCACGTTGTATCCCGCCCGCTGCGCCTTCCGCCACACGCCGACGCTGATATCCCCGCCGCCGCAGCCGACATCGAACACGCGCACGGTGCGAGACGGGTCGGCATCACAGAGCGGGCGGATCGATCGCCACAGCAGCGATGAGATCCCGCTGATCCGGTTCACACGTTCCAGCCCGCGCAGCGCCTGACGGTGCAACGACTCGGCCAGTGCCGGGTCGTCCATCAGCTCGGGTTGTCGATCGCGGCGAGACAGGTCGCGCAGCAGCGGCATGGGTGTCTATCGCGGGGTGAACTCTCGTCGGCGATCCTACCACAGCGCAGCGCGAGTTGGCGTCAGTCCGCGAAAGAAAGGAGGAACCGCAGCGAACTGTCGCAGTAAGGCTGTCAATACGTCCGCAGCGTCGCGACTCACGGCCGAGTCGAGGACGATTCCGGACCGCGCATGTTGGCGAGGATGGCCTGCCGCCACAGTTCGGCGGCGCGGGTCTGGCCGATTGCTGAAAAGTGGCGGCGCGAGTTGATATCTCCGCGGTTCTCGCCCTGCAGCGCGTCGGTGTCCGGGCCGGCGCAAAACCCCGGCAGCTCCACCAGCTTGTCATCCGCCGCGCGAATGCGCCCTTCCGCCTCCGGATCGTTGTAGACCGTCGGGTGATGCGTCGATTTCGCCAGCAGCCAGCATGGCTCGAAGCCCCACGCCTCGGCCGCCGTGGTCCGAATCTTGACGAGGTTCGCCACGTACTGGTCGGTGGAAGTCTTGCCGATCACGTCGGACTCCCCCTGTTGCCACAGTACGGCGCGGAAGCGGCCCAGCGTCTGGCCGGTCTGCACGAGGCGCTGGTGAAGCTGTTCGCCCGGCATCCATTGCAGTGACGACGTTCCGCCCCAGGCCACGTTGGCGAAGCCGATCGGCACCTTGAGGTCCGCCGCGAGAGCGTCGCCCAGCGGCGGCCAGATCGACCCGCCGTCGCTGTTGTCCGGCGTCGGCTGCGGATCATCGGCCACGCGCCAGGCGCCTGCGGCCGAATCAAACGCAACGACGCGCCGCTGCACGTCCAGCACGTTGTGACGCTCCTCGTTGGTGTTCGTGGCGTACGATTGCCCCGCGATGACAAACACTTCGCCGACGCCGATCGGTTCGACCGAGCCTTCACAGCGAACCTCGCCGTTGGCGTCTCCGCGCATTTCGAGTCGATACCAGCCGCCGGCCGCGACGCGCACCGTTCCGCGGAACAAATCGCCGTCGCGCTCGAGGGTCATCGACTGCCAGGCACTGCTGCTGCCGGCTTCCGTTTCGGCGGGAACGACGCGGTACGTCCAGGTGCAGCCTTCAGTTCCCCTGGGAAGCGCCCCCGCGAGCACGACGTCGGCGTGGCCGGCCCCGGGCGCCGTTTCATCGCGCTGGATCACTGCGTGCGGCAAGGGATGCGCAACGAGCACCTGATCGGCGGCGTCGGCGCGCGGCGCGGCGAACAGCAACAGCCAGGCGATCGCTCGTTGGGCCACGATTGGCGTCCAGCTCATGAGCAGGCTTCTCCCGCGCCACGCAATGTTGGTGTGTCCACGAATCAATGAAAGCTGGAGCCACCCGGTTCCAACCGGGGGCCGACGCCGCCCGGCTCGCCGCACAGGTCACTTGGCGCCCGTCGCTCCCAGCGCCTCCACCAGCACGTTGGCGTGCGGGTAGGGGTGCCCCGTGTGCTGCCGGAACGCTTCTCCGTATTCGGCGCCGATCAACTGTCCTCGCTGTGCGCTCCAGCGG
>JAEUIG010000526.1 GCA_016795125.1 Planctomycetaceae bacterium
CTCTGCTTACGTCAACGATTTCTCCTTCCAGAACCGGAACTGGCAGGTCAACGTGCAGGCCGATCCGCAATTCCGCATGCGGAAGGAGGACATCGGCAAGCTGGAAGTCCGCAACGCGGCCGGCGATCGCGTCCCGCTGCAGACGTTCATCACCATCCGGGACACCACCGGCCCGGCCATCGTCAACCGTTACAAGCTGTATCCGTCCGCAGAACTCAGCGGCAGCCCGCAGCCCGGCGTCAGCAGCGGGCAGGTCGTCAGCATCATGAACGGCATGGGGGCCAGCGCGCTTCCCGGGACGCTCGGTTTCGAATGGACCGAGCTGACCTATCAGCAGATTCTGGCCTCGCAGAGTCTGCTCACCAAGCTGGTGTTTCCGCTGGCGGTGGTGTTCGTGTTCCTGGTGCTGGCGGCGCAGTACGAGAGCTGGTCGCTGCCGTTGTCGATCCTGCTGATCGTGCCGATGTGCATCCTGGCGGCGCTGGTTGGCGTCGTGATCACCGGTCTGGACAACAACATCTTCGTGCAGATCGGGCTCGTCGTGCTCGTGGGTCTCGCTGCCAAGAACGCCATTCTGATTGTCGAGTTCGCCAAGCAGCTGGAAGACGAAGGCAAGCCCCGGTTCGAAGCCACGATCGAAGCCTGCAAGCTCCGCCTGCGGCCGATCCTGATGACGTCGTTCGCATTCATTCTCGGCGTCGTGCCGCTGGTCTTCGCCAAGGGAGCCGGCTTTGAAATGCGTTCGACGCTGGGGATCGCCGTCTTCAGCGGCATGCTGGGCGTGACGATTTTCGGTGTGTTCTTCACGCCGGTGTTCTACTACGTGATCCGCTGGTTCACGGCGAAGAAGAAAACCGAGCCGGCGCAGCATCCGCAACCGTCCACGAGTGCGACGGCGACTGGAACTCCGCCGGCTGCGTCGCCGTGACACTGGTGCGGATCGCCGACGGACTGGGACAACTCATGGGCAAGAAACACAAACGAGACGGCAACGAGACCGCGGCCACAGACTCCGGGCGAGCACCGCTGAAGAACAAGGACTACTCGCGCGCACTCAAGAAGCTGCACGTCGAGCTGGTCAAGCTCCAGGAGTGGGTGAAGCATGCAGGCCTCAAGGTCTGCATCCTGTTTGAAGGCCGCGACGGGGCCGGCAAAGGGGGCGTGATCAAGGCCATCACGGAGCGCGTCAGTCCGCGTGTGTTCCGGGTCATCGCGCTCCCTGCGCCGACGGACCGCGAAAAATCCCAGATGTACGTGCAGCGATATCTCCCGCACCTGCCGGCGGCGGGGGAAATCGTGATCTTCGATCGCAGCTGGTACAACCGCGCCGGGGTCGAGCGGGTCATGGGGTTCTGCACAGAGGAGCAGGCGCAGGAGTTTCTCCGCGCCGCCCCGCTCGTGGAGAAAGCGATCGTCAATTCGGGAGTCATCCTGCTGAAGTACTGGCTGGAAGTCAGCCCGGACGAGCAGACGCGGCGACTCGAATCGCGGATCGACGACGGCCGCAAGGTCTGGAAACTGTCGCCGATGGACCTCAAGTCGTACGGCCGCTGGTACGATTATTCCCGCGCCCGCGACGACATGTTCGCCGCCACCGACACCGAATGGGCTCCGTGGCACGTCGTCCGTTCCGACGACAAACAGCGTGCCCGGCTGAACACGATCCGGCACATTCTCGGGCAGATCCCTTACGAAGAAGTCCCGCGAGAGAAGATCACGCTCCCCAAGCGCCAGAAGCCAGGCGACTACCAGGAATCCAGCCACCCCTTCCAGTACGTGCCCGAAGGATACTGAAGCAACACTTCCCGTTCGCACAGGAGACGATCCATGAACGACACGTCTTCGCTGGCCAGCCGTATCGACGCGCAGGTCGCCGGCATGCAGCAGCAGATCGCCGAATTCCAGAAATCGGCCGAGCAGGAGTATCTTGCCCGCGAGAAGCGCTACCACGAACAGTATCTGCCGGCCGTCGCCCAGGTGGTGACGCTCGTCAAGCCACGGCTGCAACTGCTGGCCGACCGCTTCAAGGACAAGGTGCACGTCACCCCGCTGCTCACCGCGCATCAGCGGCAGTTGACGTACCGGTTTGACGCGCGCGTCGCGCGCATCGAACTCACGTTTCGCGTCAGCCACGATGCCGATGTCCGCAACCTGGTGTTCGACCAGGAACTGGACGTGCTGCCGATCCTGATGCAGTTCGACAAGCATTCCCGCCTGACGGCGCCGCTCGACAATCTCGACCTGCCGAAGATTGCGCAGTGGGTCGACGACCGCATCGTGGCGTTCGTCCAGACGTACCTGGAAATCCACCAGAACCGCTATTACCAGAAGGACATCCTGGTGACCGATCCGGTGGCGGGGGTGGAGCTGCCGCAGTTCGCCGCGAGGTGCACGCTCGAATCCGGCGGCAAGACTTACTACTTCGTCAGCGAGGAAACCCGCCGGGAGTTCGAGGCCAGGGGCGCGAAGGCCTGAGAACGCCTTCCCACGGTTGAGGCGTCCGGCGTCTCGACACGCGAAGCGGAGCTTCGCAGTGAGTGCGTTCCCAAGCTGGAGCTTGGGAACGAGGAGGGAACGAATTGACGCCGTCGCTTTTTGCTGCTCCCTATTCCCTGTTCTCTATTCCCCTACAATGCGGGCCGCATGTCAGCGCCCGTCCCATCGACTGAAGCCGCGTTTTCCACCGTCGCCGTGGTCGGCGTCGGCCTGATCGGCGGTTCGATCGGCGCCGCGATTAAACGTCACGGAGTGGCGCGGACCGTCATCGGCGTCGGCCGGAATCGAGAACGGCTGGAAGCCGCTCGACGGGCCGGGCTCATCGACCGCGTCGGCACCGACGGATCGCAAGTCGCCGACGCCGAACTGGTCGTCGTATGCACGCCGGTCGACCGGATTGCTGCGGACGTCGTCGCACTCGCGCCGCATGTGCGGGGCGGGACGGTGTTCACGGACGCCGGCAGCGTGAAGCAATCCATCTGCACGTCGCTGCGCGGCGGACTGCCGCCGGGTATCGGGTTCATCGGATCGCACCCGCTGGCGGGTTCGGAGAAAGCGGGGTTCGAGCATGCTGATGCGGATCTGTTCGTCGGGCGGGTCTGTATCGTGACTCCGGACGACGCCACTCCGGCCGGCGTGCGGACTCGAGTCCGGCACTTCTGGGAAAGACTCGGCATGCAGGTGGCTGAGATGTCCCCCGCCCGGCACGACGCGGTGCTGGCGCTGACGAGCCATCTCCCGCATGCCGTCGCCGCCGCGCTGGCGTCGCTGCTGGACGGACCGGACACGGAGTTCGCCGCCAGCGGGTTTCGAGACACGACACGCATCGCGGCCGGCGACGCCGAATTGTGGGCGGCGATTTTCTGCGCGAACCGCGAACCCCTCATCGAGCAATTGGATCGATTCGAACTGCAGGTCTCGAAACTGCGCGCCGCCATTGCCGCCGACGACCGAGAGCGCGTGATCCAGTTGCTGCACGCTGCCAAGCAGCGTCGCGAGCGGCTGTAGGCGCGTTGTCGGTCATCATTTCCTGGTGATCGCTGACCAGCCCCAATCCAAATTCGTGAATCCAAAACCGAGTCGGCTCGCCGCAAAACGCTCATGCTCGAATTCTCTCCCTACCAGCCGACGGACGAGGCTCCCGTCTGCGACATCTGGATGCAGGCCTTCGATACGACCGCCGATTACTGGCCCCACTACACGCGCAGGATGGGACCGGAGAACCTGCGGGTCCTGCGCTCCGAATCCGGGCCGATGGGCGTGCTTGGCGTGTACCGAATGGGGCAGTGGTTCGGCGGCAGGTGCGTGCCGTGCGGCGGCCTGGCGGGCGTCGCCATCGCACCCGAGTTCCGGCAGCGCGGCGGCGCCAAGCGCATGCTGACCGGCACGCTGCGCGAGTTGCGCGAGCAGGGCGTTCCACTGGCCGCGCTCTACGCGTCGTCGCAGGCCGTGTATCGCGGAGTTGGTTTCGAGCAAAGCGGCTCACGCTGCCAGTATGAGCTTTCGCTGCGGCACGTCGGTCTGAGCGACCGGACACTGACGGCCCGGCGCGTGGCGCTGGCCGACCCAGCACCGTTCGCCGACATCCATCACCAGCGGGCCCTCCGCGAGAACGGCCACCTGGAGCGGACCCCCGGACTCTGGGAGCGGCTGCTGGTCAAGCTCCCGGCCGACACGCAGTACGGCTACGTCGTGGAGGAGCAAGGCCGGCCGGCCGGCTACGTCATCTATTACCTCGACGACGCAGGTCCGAACGAGCCGACGAAGATTTTCATCCGCGACTGGTGTGCGCTCACGCCGGGCGCCGCAGTGCGGTTGTGGACGCTGATTGCCGATCACTCCAGCATCGTCGAATCGGTCCACTGGTACGGTCCGGCCAATGACCCCATGCTGGCCTACGTCGCTGAATGCAAGCCGTCGATGATGAAACTGCAGCGGTGGATGCTGCGGGTGCTCGACGTGCCGGCCGCACTCGCACAGCGGGGCTACCCGGGCGTCACGGGCGACCTGCATCTGGAGGTGAGCGATCCGGTGTTTGTCGAGAATCAGGGGCGGTTCGTCCTGTCGGTGAAAGACGGAACGGCGTCGGTCGAGCCGGGGGGACGCGGCGAACTGCAATGCACGGCTCGGGGCCTCGCGCCGCTGTATACCGGAATGTTCAGCGCGGCCACGCTTGTGCAACTGGGGTGGTTGTCGGGAACGCCCGAGGCGCTCGCCACGGCGACCCGCGTGTTTGCCGGACCGGAGCCGTGGATGCCGGAGTATTTTTAGGGGCAAAGGAGCAGAGGGAAGTTGATCGGGAAGTCTGGCGGACCCTTGACCCTCGGCTCTGGACCCTGGACCCTAAACCCTCGACTCAAACAACGAAGGTTCACGCGGATGCTCTGGGAAGTTGAGATTCGGCCGGCGGCGGGTGAGATTGATCGCGAAGCGGCGCGGGTGCTGGCCGAGGCGCGGGCACTTGGTGCGGCCTCGATCGCCAGCGTCGCGGCGGCGCGGTCCTATCTGATCGAAGGGGACCTCGGGGATGCGGCCGCGGACGCCGTCGAACTGCTGGCCGATCCGGTGGTTGAAACCAGCGAAGTCCGCAGGCTCAGCGCTGCCGCAATCGGCGGCGGGGCGCAGCACGCGACCGGCGCGCTGCTGCTCAACGTCCTGTTCAAACCGGGCGTGACCGACAACGTCGGCCAGACGGCGGCCGCCGCGCTGCGCGACATCGAGCTGCGCGTCGACCGCGTGGCGACGTGCCGCAAGTACTGGGTCAATGCCGATGCCAGCGCGGCGGACATCTCGCGGCTGTGCGGCAAAGTGCTGGCGAACGACGCGATCGAGCACGTCATTCGCGGCGATCTGCAGCTCGACAGCCTCGCCATCGGGCACGGCGAGGCGTTCCAGCTCGTTCACGTTCCGCTGCGGGAACTGGATGATGCGGCGCTCGTGCGGCTCAGCAAGGAAGGACAGCTTTCGCTGAGCCTGGACGAAATGCAGACCGTGCGGCAGCACTTTCGGGAACTGGGACGCGAACCGACCGACATCGAGCTGGAGACGATCGCGCAGACGTGGAGCGAACACTGCTCGCACAAGACGCTCGCCGGCCGCATCCGCTATCGCGACGAGAATGGCGAGCAGCGGTTCGAGAACATGCTGAAAGAGACGATCTTCGCCGCGACGCAGGAGCTGCGGAAGAGGTTCGGCGCGGACGACTGGTGCATCAGCGTGTTCCGCGACAATGCCGGCGTCGTGACGTTCAACGACGATTACGACGTGTGCATCAAGGTCGAGACGCACAATCACCCGTCGGCCATCGAGCCGTACGGCGGCGCGAACACCGGGCTGGGAGGCGTGATTCGCGATCCGCTGGGCACCGGGCTCGGCGCGAAGCCGGTCTGCAGCACGGATGTGTTCTGCTTCGCCTCTCCCGACACGCCGTACGAGTCGCTGCCACCGGGCGTGCTGCATCCGAAAGCCGTAATGAAAGGAGTCGTCGCCGGTGTGCGCGACTACGGCAACCGGATGGGCATCCCGACCGTCAACGGCGCGGTGTATTTCGATGACCGTTACATCGGCAATCCGCTGGTCTACTGCGGGAACATTGCACTGATTCCGCGCGGCAAGAGCGAGAAACAGGTCGTGCCGGGGGACCTGATCGTGGCGGTCGGCGGCCGGACCGGGCGCGACGGAATTCACGGCGCGACGTTCTCCTCGATTGAACTCAGCCACGAGAGCGAATCAATCTCCGGCGGGTCGGTGCAGATCGGCAACGCCATCACCGAGAAGATGCTGCTGGATGTCATTCTCGCCGCGCGCGATCGCGGACTGTATCACGCCATCACCGACTGCGGGGCCGGCGGGTTCAGCAGTGCGGTCGGCGAAATGGGGGCCGACTCAGGCGCCGAGGTCTGGCTCGAGAAAGCGCCGCTGAAGTACGCCGGCCTCACCTACACCGAAATCTGGATCAGCGAAGCTCAGGAGCGGATGATCCTCGCCGTGCCGCCCGAGAACTGGGACGAGTTCCACGCGCTGTGCCATTCCGAGGGCGTCGAAGCGACGCCGATCGGGAAATACACGGACACGCACTCGCTCGTGCTCAAGTACGACGGCGAGCACGTTGGCGAACTGTCGATGCACTTCCTGCACGACGGCCGCCCGCCGGTGGTCCGCGAAGCGGTCTGGGAGCGGCGAGCGGCGCGGCGTGAGCCCGCTGTTCAACCGGGGGCTGACGCCGCCCGGCTCGCCGGACAATCGCATGGCGAAGTCCTCAATCGCATTCTCTCATCGCTCAACGTCTGCTCGAAAGAGTGGATCATCCGCCAGTACGACCATGAGGTGCAGGCGGGCAGCGTGGTGAAGCCGCTGGTCGGCGTGGCGAACGACGGGCCGTCGGACGCAGCAGTCGTGCGGCCGGACCTGGAATCGCAGCGAGGACTGGTCATCGCCTGCGGGATGAACCCCCGCTACGGCGATATCGATCCCTACTGGATGGCGGCGGCGGCCATCGATGAGGCGGTGCGGAACTGCGTGGCCGTCGGCGCCAATCCGGCGCGGATCGCCATTCTCGACAACTTCTGCTGGGGGAACACCGCGCGGCCGGAAACGCTCGGCTCGCTCGTGCGTGCGGCGCTCGGCTGCCGCGACGTCGCGCTCGCGTATGGCACGCCATTCGTCAGCGGGAAGGATTCGCTGAACAACGAGTTCACGTACGTGGACGATTCAGGGAAATCGCAGCGAACGATTTCAATTCCGCCGTCGTTGCTCATCACCGCGCTAGGGCAGATCGAGGACATCGAGAGGGCGGTGACGATGGACCTCAAAGAACCGGGGAATGTCTTGTTCCTCGTCGGCGAGACGACGCCCGAACTGGGGGGGAGCCACTACGCACTGGTGACCGGCACCGATTCGCAGCACACGGAGATGCCGCATGTCGAGTTCGAGCGCGCGCCGCGCGAGTTCGCCGCGGTGCACGCGGCCATCCAGCAGGGGCTGGTGCGCAGCTGCCACGACCTGAGTGAGGGTGGACTGGCGGTCGCGCTCGCTGAGATGGCGTTCGCCGGCGGACTGGGCGTCGACGTGAAATTGCGCGGACTGGCGGCGATGTCGAACATTGACGACGCTGCCACGCTGCTGTTCAGCGAGTCGAACACCCGCTTCGTCCTGGAAGTTCGTCCCGAGCACGTGGCGGCGATCAACGATGTGATCCGGTCCGCAGTACGGATCGGAACCGTCGCGGCCGGTGATCGGATGGTCGTCGCCGGTCCGGACGGATCGACGCTGATCGACGAGCCGCTGGCCGGCTTGAAACGCGCATGGCAATCGCCGCTGAAGTGGGAGTAACGCGGAGAATGCCCGAATCGCACGAATTACGCGAAGTCGCCGACGCCGCCGCGCGGCTCGGCGGCCGCATTTTGCAGGACTGGCGGGCGAAGTTCACCGCGCGCGAGAAGAGTCCGAAAAATCTCGTGACCGAGGCGGACCTCGCTTCGCAGCACGCGATCCTGGAGTTCCTCCTCGCGCACTATCCCGATCACCAGTTCCTCGGCGAAGAAGACCTGTGCCGCGCGGGAAGCGCTCCGTACCGATGGATCATCGATCCGCTCGACGGCACGTCGAACTACGTGCACGGGTTTCCGTATTACGCGGTCTCAATCGCTGTGGAACATCACGGCGAACTCGTCGCCGGCGCGGTGTACGATCCGAATCGAGATGAGATGTTCACTGCGGCGCGCGGGGCCGGTGCGACGCGCAACGGTGAGCGGATCGAAGTCTCGACGCCGCGCGAACTGTCGCAGGCCCTGTGCATGGCGTCGCTGCCGATGAAGGCGCAGCGGACCGATCTGCAGGTGCAGCGATTTCTCAAGCTGCTGGAAGCGGCGCAGCATGTCCAGCGGACTGGCTCGGCGGCGCTGAATTTGTGCGGGGTCGCCTGCGGGCGGATCGACGCGTTCTGGTCCAACAGCCTGATGCCGTGGGACATGGCGGCGGGCGTGCTGCTGGTCCGCGAAGCCGGTGGACGGGTGACAACCACCGCCGGCGGGACGTTTGACGTCAACGTCGCGGACCTGCTGACTTCAAATGGTCCGCCGCTTCACGACGCTGTGGCAGCAGTTTTGCGGTAGTTCGCCGGGCAGACCCCTGCTGGATCTCGGCCGGATGGCGGCCGGAGGCAGGATTGGTTCTTTCTCGTGTCCCGGCGGGAGGATAAGATGGGTCGACGGGGGGCGTCTGCCCTGTCTGACGTGCGGTTCCGCACGGGATCGCTCCGCCGTCATGTGGCGTTTCCGCAACAGTCGATCGGGACCTGTTGCCCTTGGGCAACGTGTCTCGGACGACCAGTTTCAGCGGCGGAGACCGCAGTCCTGATCTGCCTCGAGACATGATCCGACGACTCCCGGCAATCTGGGCGTGGTGCTGGTGCGCTGCCGCGATGGCGCAGCCGGCGGCCCCCGTTGCGCCGGAACAGGCCGCTGCACCTGCGGCCGAACAGCCGGCCGAAGCCGCTGTCTCCGGCAACAGTCTGTTCATCCAGAATCCGGACGGACGCTGGGTTGCCGCCCCGCGCGAGGCCGTGGAGGCCGGTTCCGGGAACCTGCCGGCAGCCGTGCCGGCGTACATCGCTCAACTGCAGATCGACGGCGAGGTGGTGGGCGATCATGCCGATCTCACGGCGCTGATCCGCGTCGAGATTACGCGCGACGGCGGCTGGTTCGAGTTGCCGCTGCGCTTCGATCAGGCCGCGATCTACGATTCGATTTACACGGGTGCAGGAAGGCACGCCCCGGTCGTGCAGCCGCCGGGGGCGACGGATGTCCGCTGGCGTTTCAGCGGCGCGGGGACGCATCGCCTGGAACTGAAATTCCGACTGCCGGTCAAGAGCACGGCGGCCGGGCAGCAACTGCAGCTCTCGTTGCCGACGCTGCCGGCCAATTACATCGCTCGGGCCGTGCTCCGCATTCCGGACGGTCACGTCGTGACGTCCGATCCGCCGCAGAACGTGACGCTGCACAAGCAGGTGCTGGAAACCGGAGTGACGGAACTGCAATGCGACATCGCCGGCGAGCGCTGGGACCTGTCGTGGCGCACCGGGACGGATGCGGCGCCGCGACTGTCGCAGGTGGTGACGGGCATCCGCGTGCGGGCCGATCGCGACGCGCGCCTGCTGCGGATGATGGCCCGGCAGCAATGCACCATCGAGCAGGGCGAGCTTTCGGAGATTTCCGTGCGAATGCCGTCCGGCTTTGAAGTGGAATCCGTCGACCTGCTGCAGGGCGAGACCCGGCAATCGCTGTCAATGGTGGAAGAAGGGGATCGGCAGGGCTGGTCGAGAGTGTTCCTCGGCGAGGGAGTGCAGGGGGTGTTCGAACTGGAATGGCAATTCCAGCGTGCGTTGCCGGGAGGAGGGGACACGGTCGTCGTGGACGGCCTGGAAGTCACCGGGGCGCGCCGCCAGGGAGGGACGATCGAGATCGAGTCGGTCGAAGGCTATGCCGCACGCTATCAGGCGAGCGACAGCTCGGCGCTGCAGCGAGTCGACGTGGCGGATCGCCGGCCGGGTGAAGCGGCGCTCGACTTCGGGTTCGAGTTCCTGCGCCAGCCGTTCGCAATGTCGTATGAACTCGCACCGGTGGCCGCGCAGACGGATGCGGAATCCGAAGCGTTTCTGATGGTCAACTCCGAGAGCAACGACTTGTACGTCGACGTGCACGTGAAGGTGCTGACGGGCCAGGTGCACGAGATCGTCTTCGACTGGCCGAACCATGTTTCGACCGGCTGGATTCCGGCGTTCTCGCGCGCGCTCGTGGCCGTCGACCCGGGAGGCACGGCAGTCGAAGTCGTGGACGGCACGCTGGATCAGGACGCATTCGCGGCCGATCCGGACCAGCTGCGGCTGCAACTGTCGCGGCCGTGCGACGGCACGCTGCAGACGCTGCTGCACTTCACCCGCGAATCCGAACCGCACGCGGGCCGTCTGGAACTGTCGCTGCCGCGGCCGGTCGCGACGGTTCGCCGCGCGCATGCATTGACGCTGGCCAGCGCCGTCAACCTGCAGACGACGCTGACCGTCGACGGCAATGAACCGCCGCGCCTGCCGCGCGAGGGACAACTGCCGGCCGGGCTGCCGTCGCAGTTCGCCGCCGCCGATGTCCGCGTCTACTCCCTGGCGCCCGATTCGCCGCCGGTCGCCGTCGAGTGGACCGAACAACGCCGGTCGATCGTCGCCGACGCCACGGTCTCGGCGGAGGTGCTCAAGTCCTCGATCCACGTGGTTCAGGACATTTCGTACAACGTGTCGTACGACCACGTCGCGACGCTGCTGCTGGAGCCGCCGCCGGGCTTTCCCGGCGGGACTTCGACGGCGGCCATCAGCGCCGGCGGAGGACTCGGCCTGCGAGTGCTCCTCGATGGCCAGGAGCTGCCGGCCGAAATCCGCGATGGTTACTGGCGTATTGAACTGCCCGATCCGCGGCGCGGGCGTTTCCAGCTCACGGTCGAGTATGGGATCTCCGCGCAACCGGACGCCGAGTCCGGCACGGTGGCGGTCCCCATCCTGAAATCAGTGGACGCTCCGTTCAAGACGACCACGCTGCGCCTGCTCGGATCGCGAACTCTGCGGCTGGCGGACGATGAGACAGGATGGCAATCGTGGTTGACGCGGGCGGCCGAAAACGCGTGGCTGAGTTCCACACAGCGAACCGCCGTCAAGCTGCGGATCGACGATACGGCGCGCAACATCCCCCAACAGTTCACGATCGATTCCGCGTTTGTGCGCACCTGGTTCGGCGATCCCGGGCAGGTCGCCGTGTACGCCGAGTACGCCATCAAGGAAGCGCCGCCGAGCATCGTCGTGAAGCTGCCTGCGCAGTCGGCGGCCGAATTCCTCTGGAACGGCGCGGCACTCGCACCGAGACGCGACTCTGGCGACAAGGATCAGGCCTTTGAGGAATACGTCGTTGAGTTGCCGGTGGGAGACCAGCCGGCCATCTCCGGACGGCTGTCGATCCGCTATCGGTCGCGACGCAATTCGCCTCTGGGGCTCGTTTCCTCCAGCACGGTCGAGTTTCCCGAGTTCGGCGACAATGTGCTGGTGAACGACAGCTACTGGGAGGTCGTGCTGCCACCCGGGCAGCAGCTGTACGCCTCGCCGGCCGGGATGGTTCCGCAGTATTCGTGGGAACGGGAAACCGTTCTCTGGGCGCGGCGCCCGACGACCCAGTACCGCGAATTGCGGGAGCAGATCGTGCGGCACGAGCAGGATGCGGATTCGGCCCTGCCGCGCGGGAACGTGTACGCCTACAGTTCCCTCGGCGCCGTGACGCACGGCGAATTCGGCGCAATGGAGCTGACGTTGATCGTGCTGATCGGCGCCGGAGTCTCGCTGCTGCTGGGATTCATGTTCCGGCGATTGCCTGCCACTCGCAACGTGCTGTCGGTCCTCGTGCTGGGCTTCTGCCTGGCACTGGCGGCCTTGTGGGAACTCGAACTGATCCAGTTGCTGCTGCAGCCGGCGGTTCTCGGGCTGGCGCTGGCGGCGATCGCGGCCAGCTTCGACGTTGCCCGCCGCGACCAGCGACGCGGTGCACGCTCCGAGCACCTGTCGCCGTCCTCCGACCGCCGATCAACGGCCGTTCCGCTGCCGGTCGTCCCCGCCCGAACCGCCGTCTATCACCCCGAGCCGGTCAGCGACACCGGGAGATCGGGATGACGTCTCACACCGGAACACATCCCGGCAGCCGCTTCCGAGGTGGACTCGCCGTGCTGTTCGCGGTCGCGGCGCTGCTGGCCGGGAGCGAACTCACCTGCGCTGCCGATGTCGCTCCGCTGCGACGGGCGTTTGTGCCGGCCGACCGAATCGATGCCTGGCCTGCCGGGGCCTGGGAACGGGTGCCGTACCGTCAGTTCAACGATTTCGAGCGGTCGCGCTCAGGCGACTCGTCGAATCCGCCGCCAGCGCCGGTGATCGAACGGATGGTGTTCCGTGGAACGCTGACAGGGCCTTCCGTCGTCACCGGCCGGTTTGAGGCAGAAGTCCGCCGGCTGGACGAACACAACGAATTCCTCGAGCTGGGTAGCATCACGCCCGCCCTGCGCAACCTGCAGTGGTCCAGCGGGCCGGCGGTGTGGGGGACCGCGCCAGACGGCAGCAACCTGCTCCATATTGATCGCGATGACGGCCAGCTCACGGGGGAATGGTCGCTGCACGGAGAGACGGTCTTCGAGGAGCTGGAATTGGACCTGCGCCTGTTCCCGACGGCGGCGGAGCGTCTCGAGTTGACGCTCCCAGAGCAGTTGGAATTGAGGTGTTCGCGCGGCGTTCTCCTGACGCCGCAGGCCGCCATGGACGGCGCACGCACCTGGATCGTCGAACTGGGGCAGTCGGCCGAGTGCTTGTGCCGCGTGGCGCCGGAAGGAGGACAGCCTCAGTCAGCACCGTCGTACGAGGGCATCGCCAGTTACACGATCCGGCCGGATGGTGGCCGGCTGCAGGCGGATTTCAACATCTCGGTTCCCGCGAAACGCCCGCCGAATCTGCGGTTCCTCATTCCTCCGGGCGTGGAGAACCCCGAGGCGACGACTGCGGCAAACATTGGCCTGCCGGCACGCGTCGAACACA
>JAEUIG010000544.1 GCA_016795125.1 Planctomycetaceae bacterium
CGTAGGTCGCGCTCATGCTGGCGGGAGCGAGCTCGGGATGCGGCGGCGGTCCATCTGCCGAGATGCGGAGCGGCGTCCGCAAGCGCAGCGCCCAGAAGGGGAGATCGTTCCAGTGGCTGCCGAGGTCGCTCATGGTGCCACTGCCGAAATCCCACCAGCGATACCACTTTGGTCCTGGGAAATAGACATTGCTGAACGGCCGCTCCGGCGCGGGGCCCAGCCACAGGTCCCAATCGAGTTCCGCAGGAATGGGGTCTGCGCCGGCGGGTCGATCCTGCGTGGAGACGATGTCGTGATGCCGGGCGGCATCCTCCGGGCTTTGCCAGCCCCACGCGCGAGAGGTCCAGACGTGCGCCTCGCTGACGGGACCGATCGCTCCGGCCTGAATGAGTTCCACCACCTGCCGGTAGTTCTCCGTCGCGTGAATCTGAATGCCCATCTGGGTGGCGACACCCGCGGTCGCCGCGGCTTCGCGAATCTGGCGGGCTTCCCAGATGCCGTGTGTCAGCGGCTTTTCGCAGTAGACGTGCTTGCCATGCTTGAGAGCCAGCATGGTGGCAAAGGCATGCGTGTGTTCGCAGGTGCTGACGACCACGGCGTCGAATGCTGCGGGATCATCGAACACCTTGCGGAAGTCGCGGAACTGCCGCGCCGACGGATGCTTCTCGTGGGCCGCGTCGAGCGCCGCCTGGTTCACATCGCAGAGGACGACGATATTCTCGCTGCCGACTTCGTGCAGGTTCGCGCCTCCGCGTCCCCCCGCTCCGATGATGGCGATGTTCAGCTTCTCGTTGAGATTGCGGCCGCGCAGGATGGCCGGGGCGGCGAAGAGGCTGGCCGCTCCCAGCGCCGCTGCATGAAACTTTCGCCGGGTGATGCGTGCCATAACCGTCTCCTGTTCAGTGTTGATTTCAGGGCTGGATGCCCGATGATCGCCTGTGCCCTGAGGATCTCAGATTCGCACCGTATCAACACGCGGCTTGCCGTCGAACACCAGCCGCACGTCGGCGACTTCAATGCCGAGTAACGAGTTGCCGGCCGGAATGGCGACATTGCCGGGCCTTGAGCGTTCGATGATCAGCGCGATGCCGAGTCCCAGACCAAAGGAAAAATTCGCGCCGAGGTTGGGATTGAAGAACTCCTTCGCCAGCTCAACGGTCTGCCAGTCATCAGAGCCGGCAGCGGCGAACTTCGGCGCCACGTCGATGCCCGCGAGTTCACGGCGGTTGAGTGCGCACTTGGTCGGTTCCGTGAACTGGAAGAATTGCACCCGCGCCCGAAAGTGCGGAAGGAATAACTGCTCGAATTGTTCGGGCGTGTCGGCCACGCCGCGGAGTCGCAGTTGCAGCGAGTATTTCCCGGCAAACGGACTGCGGACCTGCTGCGCGAGGATCAGCGGTGACGAGGAATCGCTCGTCGCGGACGGACTTGCCAGCATCCCGAGTTGTGCCCGTCCTTCGCGGATTGCGACGCCCCAGCCGGCGTCGACCAGAGGTGAACCGCGCCACCCCTTTGGCTGCGACGGCGCATCGATGGCCCGAATCGCCGGTTTGCCGTGGAAGTCGGCCTGCATCAGCGTGATGGCCGGATCGAACGGCGGCACGCGGGCGATGTCGCCCGTCGCGACCGCTCGCTGAGTTGTCGCCGGTTCCGTGCCGAGCAGCTTGTGAATCGGCTCACCGCCGGTGACCGGATGCGGACGGCCGACCCGGTCCTCAAACGTGGACTGCGGATCGAGTCCCACCAGGTGGAACATCGTTGCGGTCAGGTCGCCCGGATGGACCTTGTTCTCGACGGGATAGGCGCCTTCGCGGTCGCTCGCGCCGAACACCTGGCCGCCGCTGATGCCTGCCCCCGCCAGCGTCGCACAGAAGACCGGTCCCCAGTGATCGCGTCCGCCGCTGGCGTTGATCTTCGGCGTGCGGCCGAACTCACCGACGGCCACGACCAGCGTTTCATCGAGCAGACCGCGCTCATCGAGATCGGCAATCAGTGCGGAATAGCCGACGTCGAACATCGGACAGAGCACGTCCTCGACGCGGTCGGCGTTCTGCGCGTGTGTGTCCCACAGTGGATTGTCGACGGCATTGTCGCCCGGTTCGCGCGGCCAGCCGACGTGGACGAGCCGCACTCCCGCTTCGATCAGCCGCCGCGCCAGGACCAGCGACTGGCCCCACGAGTTGCGGCCATAGCGGTCGCGGACTTCCGGCGGCTCGCGGTCGATGGAGAAGGCTTCCTGAGCGCGTCCGGAGGTGAGCAGGTCGAACGTCTGTGCCTGGTACTTTTCGTACAGGCCGATGTCCCCGCTGCGCGTCAGTCCGACGAAGCCGCGGTCGACGTGCTCCAGCAGTCGCCGCCGACTATCAAACTGCAACGACGGCATGTGTTCGGTGTTGAGACCCGCGACGCGATACCCGGGCTTCGAGGGATCGCCGACGAATCGCTCGGGATCGAACTCGGTTCCCATGAAGCCGGCCGTCTGGCCGGCGGGGGTGACGTTCTCGTTCAGCCGCAGGATGTCCGGCAGCCAGACGGTGGACAGCGGCGGCAGATCGTCGCTGGGGCGATACCGCTTGATGATCGAGCCGAAGTACGGCCAGTCGGTCGGCTGGATCTTGCGCGGGTTGGTGCCGAGGTACTTGTAGCCGGTGAGCACCCAGTACCCGCTGGACTCGTGGCTGTTGTCGTCGGTCGAGAGGGAGCGGACGACGGCCAGTTTGTCGGCGATGGCGGCGGTGCGGGGGAGCAGTTCGCAGAATTGAATGCCGGGGACGTTCGTACTGATCGGCCGGAAGGGCCCGCGCATCTCAGCGGGCGCATGCGGCTTGGGATCGAATGTCTCGTGCTGCGGCGGGCCGCCGGAGAGATAGAGGAAGATGATGTTCTTCGCGCGGCCGAACATCCGGTCGGCCGCGGCGAGGCCGGTGGCGTCTTTCGCCCTCAGCACAGAGTGC
>JAEUIG010000552.1 GCA_016795125.1 Planctomycetaceae bacterium
CCTGCGGCGAGAGTGCGCGTGTCGGAGCCTCTTCCTTGTCAACTTTGCTTTCATCCATGCGGACGAGCCGGCCGAATGGACTGGCCGACTGCTTCGCCGCCGCCACCGACAATTGCGCCTTTTCGAGACCCCGGCGGGCGCGTTCGAAATCCGGCCTGAGTTCCAGCGCGCGGCGATAGTTGACGATCGCCTGCTGGACGTTGCCCATCTCCAGGTAGACGTTCGCCAGGTTCTGATACGCTTCCGCCATCTCGGGGGACAGCCGGATTACCTCGCGATAAGCGGACACCGCCATGCTGAGCTGATTGAGCCCCTTGTGGGCAATGCCGAGGTTGTAATACGCCTCCGCGCACTTGCGGTCCTTGGCGAGCGCCTGCCGCAGCACCTTGGTCGCCTGCTGGTAATCACCCTGCCGGTTGTGAACCGCGCCGATGTTGACGAGCGGCTGCGGCCGCCGCGGGTCGAGCTGCAGCACCCGGCGATACAGTTCGATCGCCCGCGCGTAGTTCTGACTGATGAAGGCGGCGGTGGCCAGTCCCTCATGCGCCGCGATGTGACCGGACTCCTGGGAGATCACCTGGTCAAACAACTGCTCCGCCTGCCGCAGGTCTCCCTGCTTGAGACACCTGCGCGCCTGCTGAACGAGCGAGTCGGGAGTGGCTGTGGCTGTCATGGACCCACTTCATCCTGAGGCATCAATCGGACGCACAGAGTCCGTTCAACGCCGGTCGACGCGCATCCTGCGAACCGGCCGAACCGGTTGCATCGAGAGACACCGCATGACGCCGTCAAGAGTTCGGCCACGGCGGCGGGCCAGCAGCCCTGATTATAGGCCACTCCGGTAACTTGCCGCAAAGTGAATTTTGCACTGGAAATACAGCCCGGAGCGGGAGGCCGTGGACGGGAACGGTCCCGCCGTTCAGGGGCGGCGAATGAGGCCCGGCGTTACGTCGATGTCCAGCGGGACCGTCTGACCCTGCTCCAGCGCCTCCCACGCGAGGGCCGCCATTCCGGCGTTGTCGGTGCAGAATTCCCGGGCGGCGAAATGCACTTTCGCCCTCACCGACCGGAGCGATTCCTCCAGGCGATCCCGCAACCGTTGATTTGCCGCCACCCCGCCCCCCACCAGCAGCCGCTCGCGGCTGCCCTGCACCAGCGCTCGACGGCATTTTTCCACCAGGACGTCCACAACCGCTTCCTGAAACGCCGCGGCCAGGTCTCCCCGACGCTGCTCGGTCAACTCCGGCGCCACGGCGCTCGCCCCCGGCTTCCCCTGCGCTTCGTAGAGCAGGGCCGTCTTGAGACCGCTGAAACTGAAGTCGAGGCTGCCCGGTTCCAGCAGCGCTCGGGGGAATTTGAACGCCCCGGGGCGGCCGTTGCGCGCCGCCCGCTCCACCGAGGGCCCTCCCGGATAAGGAAGCCCGAGGATTGCCGCCGCTTTGTCGAACGCCTCGCCCGCCGCATCGTCGCGCGTCGAACCGATCAGTTCGTAGTCCACGAGAGTCCGGCAGTCGTACAGGTTCGTGTGTCCGCCGCTGACCACCAGGCCGACGGCGGGAAACACCTCCACTCCGGCCGACAGCCGGCAGGCGTACAGATGCGCGTGGACGTGATTCACCGCCACCAGCGGCACCCCGAGCGCCATGGCCAGCGTCTTGGCGGCGGTCAGTCCCACGAGGAGCGACCCGACGAGTCCGGGTTCGGTGGTGACGGCGACGGCGTGCAGATCGGACAGTTTCCGATCAGCGCGACGGAGCGCTTCGTCGATGACCGGCAAGATGGCGCGGACATGCGCCCGGGAGGCAATCTCCGGAACGACTCCGCCGAACCGCTGATGCAGATCGTCCTGCGACGCGACGACATTGGACAGCACATGGCGGTCCTGATCGATGACGGCGGCCGCCGTTTCATCGCAGGAGCTTTCGATCGCCAGCAGGTGCTTCACGCCCACTCAGGCCGCCGGCTTCTGTTCGGCCGGTTGCTCCGGCTGTTCTGCGGCCGGCTGTGCTTCCTCCGCACTCATGGCGCCGTTGAGATAGTCCAGCGCTTTGGTCAACTGCGTATCGACGAAATCCGACGCCGGCGCCGCATCTTCGCGGGGAACATCGCGGGTCTTGCGGAAGTCGAAGTACAGTTCGGTTTCGGGAATCGAAAACGCGATCGCGTATCCGTCATCGGGGGAGACGCCCCATTCGTCGGACTCCTTCGCTCCGGGAAAGCGGTGAATGTTCTTTCCGCTCGGGCGATGGTAGCTGGCCGTGGTGAGCTTGAGGGCGCTGTCGCCCCCTTCCAGTTCGATGACGTTCTGCACGCTCCCCTTGCCCCAGGTGCGTTCGCCGACGATGACCGCGCGGTCGTAATCCTGCAGGCAGGCGCTCAGGATTTCGCTGGCGGAGGCGCTCATGCGATTAACGAGCACCGCCATCGGAAAGCCGCTGTACGTGCCGAACTTCTTCGCGTACCAGCTCCGTTCGCGGCTGTTCCGCCCCTCGGTGCTGACGATCACTCCCTCTTCGACGAACATGTCGGCAATCTCGACCGCCGACTGCAGCAGGCCGCCCGGGTTGTACCGGAGGTCGATAATCAGGGCTTTCATTTCCTGATCCTTGAGCGTCTGCAGGGCGTGCCGCATTTCCTCGGCGCTGCGGCGGGTGAAGTGCGTCAGCCGGATGTAGCCGATCTTCTTTTCAGGATCGAGCATGAAGTTCCAGGTGCCGTCCGTATTGCGGGTGTCTCCCAGGACGGTGTCCAGCTGGATGACGGCCCGGGTCAACGTGAGCTGCTCCACGGCCTCGGAGTCGGCGTGGCGGATTCCAATGTGGACCTCGACGCCCGCTTCGCCTTTCAGCAGCTGCACGGCCGTCTGCAGTTCGCGGTCTGCCGGAAACTCGGAAACCGGCTTGCCTTCGATCTCCACGATGCGGTCGCCCGCATGAATGCCGGCGGTGTACGCCGGGCTGCCCGGTAGCGGCGTTGTGACCTCGATCTCACGCTTCTCGGCGTCCCAGTTCACCTGGATGCCGATGCCGCCAAACTCCTGCTCGACCGCTTCGGTGAAGTGTTCGAGATCGCCGGGGCTGATGTAGTCGGAGTACGGATCGAGCTTGGACAGCATGCCGCGCAGCGCCGCTTCCATCAACTCGCGGCGATCGACGTCCTTGACGTAGTTGCGGTCGATCTGCTCGAAGGTGTCGACGAACACCCGCATGAGTTCGTAGTACTCGTCGGAAGGGCCTTCCGGTTCGGCGGTCGCCTGTTCGTCCACCTTCGCGGTCTGTTCGCCCGGCGCTTCCTCGGCGGGGGCATCATCGGCAACCGCCAGCTGCGGGCCGACGCACAGGACGACAAGGGCCGCGATCCATGCGCAGGTCTTCATGGGATGGACCATGAGCGAACTTCCTTCTAACGAGGGCGCAGCATCAGCGATGCATCAGATTCTGTTGCGAACCGGCGCACTCTCCCTGGTGCGGCCACCGGTCCGCCTGACGCCTGATTTTAGGAGAACCAAGGACGACGCGGCAAGACGCGGAGACGTTGCCTGTCCCCGTTCCTGCAGATTGGCAGCGCTATTCCTGGACCGAACGAAACTCGAATCCGTCGACCAGCACCAGCGGCATCACGCCTTGCGGAGCCGGAGTTTCATTGAATCCGTAGCCGTAGAGGGCGACTTTGCCGGTCGTCAGTTCCGCGACGTACAGGCCGCCGAGCGCCGGGGTCGGTCCGCCGCCGCGCTGCGGAATCGACACTGTCGCCGGTACGATCGCGTACTGTGCATTCTCCGAGACCTTGAAGTCCGCCGCGATATTGCGGAAATACTTCTGATTGAACGTGCCGATCTGCGTGTTGTACGCCGCGCCCATCAGTCGCCCGGTCACGAAGTCGAGCAGGAACACGGCTTCGCTGTTGCCGGCTGTCGTCTCGGCGCTGACGAGGGCGATCTTGTTGGTCCGGTCCACGGCGTGAGCCTGCAGCTCTTCCGCCGGCCAATATGTCGCCACGGCCAGCCCGAACAGAACCCCCGCGACCAGCCACGCGCCGCGCTTTTCGAACAATCGCGTCATCACGGATACTCCTGGATGCGACAAGCCCGATGCGCGCTGACGGCAGCGCCGCATCGACGGATACCGGTTCTCAGAGCCGTCACGGTCCGACCAGACCAGCGACGGGGCACCGGACTTTATCGTAACGGAAGGTTGAGAAGCGGGCCAGCGGCATTTTGGGGAGAGCGGAAAGCGGAGAGCGGAAAGTTGTTCTTGAAGTCGGAAGTCACAGGCTTATCGGGTATCGTCCGACCTCCGCCCCCTGCCCCCTGTTCCCTGACCCATGCCTTACGTACTTGCCGACGTTGTTTCCGAAGCGGACATCCACGCGCCCGTCGCGGACCTCGATCTGGGCCGGTGGGTCTATGCGATGGGAGACCGCGAATATCAGCGATGTGCCCGGGGTCACATCGCCGCCGGATCAAGCCCGCTGCCCGGCGGGGCCAGGGCGTCGATCAACGTCGAAATCGTCGGCGGTCACCTGCTCGTGCAACATTACGAGCCGGAGCTGCTCCAGCCGCATCACATCCGCATGGTCTCGCATGCGTCGAACATGTGGATCTTCCGCGTGTTTCCGGCGCGGGTCCGGGTGATCTGGGAAATCACGCTCGTCCCGAAGTCCGACGATCGCTGCACGTTCCGCGATCACATCCGCGTGGAGCACGGCAGCCGCTTCCTGTGGCTGCTCAGCAAGCTGGCGCTCATCAACTGGGTGGTCCAGCGTCATGACGACGAAGAGACGCCGCACTTTGCGGCGAGCTGTGCGGAACTCGGCAGGCAGGTGCAATAAGTCTGTTGGAGTTCAGCCTTCAGGCTGCTGCGGCAGATGTCACGACGTCTCAGCTCCAGGCAGCCTGAAGGCTGAACTCCAACAAAAAGACCGCCGGCTTTCGCCGGCGGTCGATCAACCATCAACCATCTACGATCAACCCACTTACCGTCGGTTCATCGAACGCCCGGGCTGCTGGGCGTACTGGGTCGGCTGGCCGCCGTAGAACACCATCGGATCGTCGATCACCCACGGTGTCGACCAGTTCTGGCCGTTGTCGGCCGAGCAGACGTTGAAGAAGATCGTATTGAAGTACGTCGCCTGGATGCCGTACGGCAGCGTCGAGGTGATGTAGTCGGCCTGCGACAGGTCGGCGACGCCTGCGTGAGCGTAGTAGTGGCAGCGACCGTCGGAAGTGACGGACATGCCAAACGTCCACCAGCCGGTCGTGGTGATGTTCACCGCCGGGATGTCGCGGCCCATTTCGTCGGCGCGGACCAGCAACACACCATGAGCTTCGCTGGTGGCGGTCTTCGGGTTGTACTGGATGAAAAAGCCGGGATAGAACGGCTCGTTCGTCTTGACGGTTTCAAATCCACGTCCGAACAGCCGCTTGAAGCCGCGGGTCGGTTCCTGCTTCTCCTGCGGACCCTGCATGCCGGCGCGAATGCCGAACGACACGCCGTGCCGCTGTTCCCACTGGCTCCATTCCGGCAAGTAGACGCGGACGACGAAGCTCGGGTTGTAGCCGATCGACACCGGCCGGGCGTTCAGGATGAAGTCGTCCTGGCACTGCTTGCCCATCGGCTGGCCGGGAATCCCGGTGTCGCGCGAACGGATCAGCATGGCGCCTTTGCTGCCGGTGATGCCGCCGGCCGGCGTGGCGATCCGTTGCACCTGGTCGGGCGTGCCGCGCTTGGGGCTTTCCGACCATTTGCGGTTGTCGGACGCGCCCAGCGGGTAGCGGATCTGCTCGTCTTCTTCCTTGCTGCTCTTCGGCAGATTGAAGACGAAGTTCCAGGCTTCGTCTTCGAAGTCGTCGGAGTTGAGCACGGTCCCGGTGCCGGGCACGAGCTGTGCGAACGTCAGCGAGTTGAATGTCGCGATCAGGACCACCGCGCTGGCGCAGCCGACGATCAGCCTCGTCCCACCCATCAATCCGTAGAGCATGGCTCCGGTCCCCATCCTTGGAGGTCTTGCAGGGGGCCGCGACCCTCATGTCGCGCCCGACCGGCGGCGCCCATTGGCGTGCCGGCTGTAGTAACTATCGGACGTGTCCGCATGCTGCGCCATGTGATCTCTGTGCGCCGGAAAGCGAACGCCCGGCATGGCGCGAATGTAGCGTTGGGCGCGATTGTGAGGGTCGTGCGCGGGAAGCCGTGAAGCATGGATCGCAGATGCCGCAGATTCGGCGGATCGACGCCGATTCAAGAGGCTTCAGCCCGACGAATTCCCAGCCCCACCAGCCCGACGCGCTAGCGAGGGCGAAAATCCTGCAACACGGCGCCGTCGCTAGCGCTGCGGGCCAGTGAGTCATTGGCAAGCAGCGATTGGCCTAGCGAGGCAGCAGGACCAGCCGGACCACCTCTTCACCTGCGATGATGCGGCGGACGCGCAGCAGGACCGACCCGGCCGGCTGCCCACTCAACGCGGCGTCGAACTCTTCCGGCGTTGCGACGGGCGATCGACCGACGGCTTCGATGACGTCGTAGAGCTGCAGCGCGTCCGGATCGTCGCCGGACGGCACTTCCATCACCAGCAGACCGCGCGGCGCCGCGCGATAGCCCAGCTGAGCCGCAATGCCCGCGTCGAGGCGATGCAGCGTCATCCCCGACGAGCGGAACGAGGCCCCGCCTCCGCCGCCCGAGCTGCGCGCCGGTCGCTGCGGCTCCGCCTGCTGGACGTCATCGCGGTCCATCAGCGTGATGCTGAGCGTCTGCTGCTGGCCGTTGCGCTGCACGATGATCCGCACAGGGCGGTGCAGTTCGGTGAGGCTGACGAGATGGATCAGATGATTTTCATCTTCGATGGCGATGCCGTTGAAATCGAGGATCAAGTCGTCGACGCGGATGTCGGCCTTGGCCGCCGGAGTTTCGGGATACACCTGCGCGACGCGCGCCCCCATGCGGCGCGTGAGTCCGTACCGCTTGGCGGCGGTGTCGTCGAAATGATCGTCCAGCCGGACGCCCAGGAAGCCGCGATGGACGCGGCCATGTTCGAAGAGTTGATCAACGACAAACCGCGCCAGGTTGATCGGGATGCTGAAGCCGATGCCTTCGTTGCCGCCCCCCTGCGAAGCAATCGCCGTGTTGATTCCGACCACGCGGCCCTGCAGGTCAATCAACGGTCCGCCGCTGTTCCCGGGGTTGATGGCGGCGTCGGTCTGCAGAAAGTCCTGGTTAATGACCTCGCGCCGCTCTCCCCCCAGGTCGAGCGAGCGCCGCCCCTTGGCGCTGATGATCCCCATTGTGACCGACTTGCTCAGTCCAAACGGGCTGCCCATCGCCAGCACGATGTGGCCGATGTCGAGGTTGTCGCTGTCTCCCCAGCGGCCGGGCGTGAGATCCGGCGTGTTGACGATCAGCACGGCAACGTCCGTCGCCTTGTCTTCCAGCTTGTTGATCGGCTGAATGACCCGGCCGTCCTGCAGGTGGATGGCGATCTGGTTCAACCGGGCATTCAGGATGACATGCCGGTTGGTGAGAATGAACACGCCGCCCGACTTCGGGCTCGTCATGAGGATGCCAGAGCCGGTCTCCTCAACGGTGCCGCTCGTTCCCGGATGTTCGGCCAGGATATGGACCACCGACGGCGAAACTGCGGCGGAGACGCGCGCCATGTGGCGTCCGGCCTCCAGCAGGAGGGCACTGCCGTCGCGTAGTTCGGCAGGCGGTTCATCCGGTTCGATGGCGAGGAAGCCGGTTCCGGCAGCGCCGGCGTGAGCAGCGCCGGCGGACAGGGCAATTGCCGCCGCCAGGGCGAAAAGAATCGTCTTCATGGATCGATGCCTCCCGAAACCGACGGGCGACCGCGCGCCGCCGCTCAGCCTGGCCCGCCGGGCCGGCTGCATGCAGCGGAATGTGGATCGCTGCGCCGTGCGCGCGCAGCGCGGCCGGCAGTGGCCGCGATTGGAACTCCGTTTCCTGGCGATAATCAGGCGGCAGTCGCAATGAGACGGCGGATCAGCCGTCCATCGGGATGTCGCTCAGAGTCAACTCCTGATCGGTGTGCCGAACCTGGTAGTCGTACGCCGATTCCCAATCGGCTTCATCCTCTCCGGCCTGGCGTTTGAACTCCTGTTGCCGCTGGCAGGCGACACAATGCGAGGTATACGGCAGGGCGTTGAGGCGTTCCACGGGAATTGATTTGGCACAGCTGTCGCACTTGCCGTAACGGCCTTCACGGATGGCTCGGATGGCGCGCTCGATCTTGGCCAGTTCGCGGGATTCGAGCGATGCCAGCTGGGTGTTCACATCCCGTTCGGCATCGTCGTTCGCGACATCGCCCAGATTGCTGGTCCCTGCGCCGTGCTCAATGTCGGCAGTGGAGCCGGCGAGCTTCTTCCGAAGGTCGTCGCGCTGCGCCACAAGCCGTTGATGCAGCCTCAGGATGGCATCTCTTCGCGCCATTTCCGTGCCCCCTCTCGTGTTCGGTCGATGCGCCTGTCTGTCCTTCTCCGTTCGATCTGTGGGTATTCCGTCCCAAGTCCGTGGCCGCCATGCCGTGACCGAAATCGGGAATCGCCAGAATTCTAGCCCGCCCGGCGGAGTGGGTGGGCGCAGTCTTTTTGGTGTTCCCTAAATCATTACAGCTCAGTGCCTTGCGGCACACACCCTCTGCTGGACAAATCGACACAGCCGTGACAACCGACATCCGCACCAGTCCGGCTCACTCATACTTCGGCAACTGCCGGCCCGACCCGCACACTTCCAGCCGTCCGCACCGCCAGAACGACGCGCATGCCGGCTACGACCGGCGTCCTCGGCACAGTCGACGCGGACTGCCGGCGTTTCCGGACCGGCAGGGCCAACTGGGGAGGGCAAGGCTCCCGCCGAGCCGCTTTGGCATCGTCGCGTTGACGACCACGACGCGGCTGCGTCAGGTCACGTACAGCCAGCGGCCAATGGCCAGGCTTGGCAGCAGGAGCAGCACGGTCGCCGCCGCGAAGACAATCCCGTCGCTGCCCAGTTTGGCGTAAACCAGCGTCGCATCGAGCGTGATGATCGAGAGCAGCATCACCTTCACGGCCGCCTGGACACGCGGCGGCGACGGGTTGGAGATTCCGGCGATCGCCCGGCGGTTGATCATCACCGCCACCATGCCGAGCAGCAGCAGGCTGGAGGTCCGCGCTTCGGGCGCCCCGTTCCACGACAGGAATCGCGATCCGGCCCCGTACGACAGAAACAGCAGCAACAGCAGCCCGGCGTTGATGACCACGGTGGCTGCAATCAAGCCGCCGCGCGCGCTGCGCTCCGCCTCGCGCCGTGCATACCAGGTGACCCCCGCGACATAGATCCCGAGCGCCGCCGCGATAAACACATGCGGCAACTGCCACGGGGCGGTCCATCTCAGGCCGGCACTGCTGGCGCCGAGCACGACGTTCAGAAACCGGCATCCTCCCATGAACACCGGGCCGACCGGGGTCTGCTTGAGCAGCCCGTCATACGCGAAGATGCACGCGACGAGCAGCAGGGCGACCGCCAGACTCTTCATCCCGACGCAGGCCGCGGCGGCAATGCCGACCAACAGCAGCGTGACTCCGAACACGGCGGCGCTCTTCAGGGGAACGCGACCCGACGGGATCGGCCGCTGGGGCCGTTCGACGGCGTCGATCTTCCGGTCGAACACGTCATTGAACACCATGCCGGCCAGGTACAGGCAGGACGACGACGCCAGCAACAGCCCAAACTCGCGCGTCGGCGCGAGACTGACGTGCACCAGCAGATAGCCGAGAAAGATATCGGCCATCGCGGTGAACACCGCAGGGAACCGGCAAAGCTGAAGGTAGTCGCGCAAGCGGGTCATATCGCAGCGAAGGTTAAAGCGAAAAGCCCACAGGTTGCAACCTGTGGGCTTTCGCATTCGTGCTGGCGACTGATTCGCGCCTACGCGGCGGCCGAGCCGTCCTGGGCGAACAGGCTGCATTCGCCGCGAACAACCTCGGGAGTGATGATGTAGTGGCCGCCCCGGGGACGATCGGGCAGCTCGTACATGATGTGGAACATCACTTCTTCGACCACGCTGCGGAGTCCGCGGGCGCCGGTTTCCTTCTTCTTCGCCTTGCGGGCGATTTCGCGGAGGGCCGGCTCGGTGAATTCGAGCGTGGCGCCTTCCATGTCGAAGAACTTCTGGTACTGGCGGACCAGTGCGTTCCGCGGCTCGGTGAGGATCTTCATCAACTCGTCTTCGCCGAGAGGAGTCAGCGAGCTGAGCACCGGCAGACGGCCGACGAGTTCGGGGATCAGCCCGTACTCGAGGATGTCGTCCACGGTCGCCTGCGCCAGCAGCTCGTCGCGGCGGCGTGAGTTGTCCTGCTTCGCGTCCTGACCGAAGCCGATCATCTTCCGGCCGAGCCGCTTGGCGATGATGTCTTCCAGGCCCACGAACGTCCCGCCGCAGATGAACAGGATGTTCGAGGTGTCGACCTGGATGTACTGCTGCTCGGGGTGCTTGCGGCCCCCCTGCGGCGGCACGTTGGAGATCGTGCCTTCGAGCATCTTCAGCAGCGACTGCTGAACGCCTTCGCCGGAGACGTCGCGGGTGATCGACACGTTGTGGCTCGTCTTGCCGATTTTGTCGATCTCGTCGATGAAGATGATCCCCCGCTGGGCGGCTTCGATGTCGAAGTCGGCGGCGTGCAACAGCCGCAGCAGCAGGTT
>JAEUIG010000587.1 GCA_016795125.1 Planctomycetaceae bacterium
CCGGTTCTCGATCCGGAGCGGCGGCAGCCGCAAGTAGGGTAGGGTGCGTCTTGACGCACCGCGCGGTTCGACGATCGGTGCGGTGAGCCGCACCCTACGCGCGCTTGTCGTCCATGCGGCACGTCGCCCGTCACAATCCAACCGCCGCCGCTGCGCGACCCCGGTCTAGAGAACCGGGGCCACCCAGTGCGCCAAGTTTTACTGATCGATTTCCCGCCCCACGCGCATCTGGGCTTCAGCGAAGCCCATTCGCGCGAACTTTGCGGACCAGCTGTCCCGGACGACCGTAATCGAGACGTACCGCGACCCTTTCTCGTTCTTCAGGCTTTCCGGGATGTACCCCTGCTGCTTCAGCAGCGACGCTTCGGCCGCGGCAAGCGTTTTCTCGTTGGCGACCGCGCCGGGAAACAGCTCGTAGGTGATGGTCGTCAGCATGGCAGGGTCGATCTCTTCCAGCGGCAGGGGAATCCGGATGCGGTCGTATCCCAGGGTTTCGTTGAATGCGTCCCCCAGCCTGAGGATGTCGATGTGTGCCAGGCCGTCCTCGGGCAAAAAGTCGACGACGGCGACCTCCCAGGTGTCAAACGCCCGGTTGGCGAGCACGCGCGTGCCGACCTCCAGTTTTTCCCCCTCCCTGAGGGGGCGGCTGTCGGGCGGCGCATTCGCCAGCGCCTCCTCCGAAATGGGATCGGGAGCGTCTCGATTGCGAGCGACGGCAGCCGGCGGTCTTGCCGCCGCGGCGGGAGGTTGGGCCGCTGCAGGCGCGGGTTGCTCGGCCGCGACGGGTGCCTGGACTGCGACCTGTGGCTGCGCCGCGACCGCCGGCGGTTGCGCGGCTGCCGGATCGTCTCCGTGTACATCCAAGGCTTCGGGGTTAAAGGCCGGCGCGGGGTTGGGGACGACGCCCCGCGGCGGGAAGATGTTCGGAACAGCGGCCGGGTTTTGTGGAAACCCTCGCGGCGGAAAGACATTGGCGACTCCGGCCGGCGCCTGGGCCTGCGCTCGCTCCCGGGCCTGCCGCTCCACGACCGCCTTCGACGGCGGGACGAAGAAACCGCCGACAAACATGAACACGCCGATGCCTGCAACGACCAGTCCGGCCCAGTGCATCGGGATGAACATGAACGTGTGGTCCGGCTCCTTGAGGATGAACGACTTGCGGGTTTTGGCGTCGATCACCTTGCGTCCGCCACGCGGGCGGATGGCGAAACCGACGGCCGATGACAGCAGACCGCCGAGAATCGGCCCGAAGCCGATCGCCCACGGATGCGTGCCGTAGAAATCCTGGCCGAACAGGCTGTTGAGCGTGATCATCACCAGCCCGCTCGCGGCGAGCATGAAGACAAACACGAGAAATCCCATCCTGGACCAGAAAATCATCGTGTGGCTCGCTGATGACTGGTGTTTGAAACGTGCCTCCGGAAGTCGATTGCAGGCTGATTCACTTCACAGGCGCCGCCCGGGTTTCCGTGCCGTGGGCCAGCTTGCAGTTGGCGATCAGGTTTTCGCGGCCCGCTTCGATCAGGATGGACGGTGCAGGACTGCGGTCGGGACGGCGGTCCGCAATCAGACAGCCGCTCACCAGACTGCCATCTGTGCGATCCAGAAGCAATCCCGGTCCGTCGGAGTCGAGGATCGTGCAGCCGGAAACGTTAAAGGTGCTGCAGTCCTGCAGCACGACGGCGGCGGGCTGGCGGCGAACGCCGTCGATGTGCAGGCCGGACAACGTGATGTCGCGCGAGCGGCGAAACACGAGGCCGCCGTTCGCGGCGTCCGCTTTACCCCGGTAATAGGGAGGATTCCGATCGAACGTGTTACTGCCGATCGCGATGTTGCCGCAATCCTCCACGACGAGGTCGTGCGCGTAGCCCCCGCCGAACGAATTGCCGGTGATCGTCGCGCCGCGAACGTGGTGGAGATCGACATTCACCTCAACGTCGGTCAGCACGTTGTCCGCAATGGTGAGGTGCCCCCAATGTGGCTGTTCCACGGAAGCGGACGTCTGGTCCACCCCAATGAACCGCACGTTGGCGGCGCCGGGGGATGGGTTGTGCTGCAGTGTACATCCCGTGATGCAGACTTCGGCCGTCGACCCGCCAGTGCAGTCGATCAGCACGTTGGCTGCAGGAGGCGCGTCGGGCCGCATGTTGCTTTCGATATCGCAGGTCCCGATGTGCAGGTTCCGTACGCCTCCGCCGCGCACGACGATACCGCCCCCCGCGTTGTAGCTGATGTGGCAGCCGCTGATGTTCGACTGGTGCAGATCGACCTGGTC
>JAEUIG010000639.1 GCA_016795125.1 Planctomycetaceae bacterium
GGAAGCTGGCCGACGGCGCCCTCGTGGCACAGGGGCCGCGCAGTCACTGCTTTTACGTGGGTGATGACCAGCCGTTCGAGAATTTCGAGCTGAAGGTCGACTGCATGACCAAGCCCGGCAGCAACGGCGGCATCTACTTCCACACCGATTTTTTGAACGAGGGCTGGCCCAAGTACGGGCTGGAGGCGCAGGTCAACAATACTCAGCGCGATCCCCTCCGCAGCGGCAGCCTGTACGGCATCGTGGATGTGAAGGAGCAGCACATCCAGGACAACACCTGGTGGACCGAACACATCATCGTGAACGGCCGCCACATCACGATCAAGCTGAACGACGTCACCGTCGTCGATTACGACGAGCCGGAAGGCAAGGCGGCGTTTTCGGCGCAATACGAGCGGCGCCTCGGCCGCGGAACATTCGCCCTGCAGGGGCATGATCCGGGCAGCACGGTGTACTACAAGAACATCCGCGTGAAGCGCCTGCCGTAAGCGGAGGTCGCAGATCAGAACCCGGAAGTCCGAACGATAACGGCCCGACTGCATCAGCAGCAGTTGGGCCGCTTTTTTTTGACCTCCGTCCTCCGATCACATCGCTGCCGTCGACTCCACTCGTGCAGCGCGGAAAGCGAACATCGGGCTCGACACGCCGTCGTCTTCGTTCCGCAGCGGAGCGTCAATCTCCAGCGGCAGTCGCACGGTGAACGTGCTCCCTTTGCCGAACTCGCTTTCGAGGAAGACTTCGCCTCCCAGCAGCTTCGCGAGTTCCTTGACGATCGACAGTCCGAGGCCGGTTCCTTCGTACTCGCGGGTCAGCGAGTCCGACTGGCCGCCGAGATTTCGGCCCTGCCGGAATTTCTCGAAAATCGCCGCCTGATCCTCCAGCGGAATGCCGACGCCGGTATCCGCCACCACGAGGTTCACCATTGCGCCCTCGGACGGCTGCGCCGACACGCGGATGCGTCCCCCTTCCGGCGTGAACTTCACGGCGTTCGACAGCAGGTTGTTCAGAATCTGCTGCATCTTGCCGAGATCCTGCCGCAGGTTCGGCGTGCCGGGATCAACCTCCCACTGCAGGTCGATGTTCTTCTTTTCCGCCAACGGCAGGATGGACGCCGTGACGTGCTCGATGAAGTCCGGCACGCACACGTCGGTCGGGTGAATCTCCATTCGCCCGGCTTCCATCTTCGCCAGGTCCAGAATGTCGTTGATCAGCGCCAAGAGGTGCTGCCCGGACGTCACGATGTTCAGGAGGTACTTCTTCTGCCGGTCCGTGAGGTTGGCGGCGGTCGACAGCACATCGCTGAAGCCGAGGATGCTGTTCAGCGGGGTGCGCAGCTCGTGGCTCATGGTCGCCAGGAACTCGCTTTTGAGCCGGTTGAGCTGGTGCAGGCTGAGGTTCGCCTGCGCGAGTTCGTCGACTTTCGCGTCGAGGCTGGAATTCACCAGCCGCAGCTCGTCCTGGATGGTGACCAGGTGCCGCAGCATGCGGTTGAACGCATGCGACAGTTCCTCGAATTCGTCCCCCGTGCGGATGTCGGCCCGCTGGTCGAGGTCTCCCTGGGCGATCGCTTCGCTGACCGCGTTCAGGTGCTGGACCGGCTTGACGATGACGTACCGGACGATGATCGCCGCCGCCAGCATGGCGAGCACGGCCGTGATGATCGCCGTCGCCCACAGCACCCCCATGTTGTAGCCGATCTGGCTGTCCGTCTTCTCCAGCGAGAAGCTGATCTTGGCCACGCCGAACACGCCCTTGTCATCGGCCAGGAACCGCTCACCGACGGCGCCTGCCTGATGGCACACCGAACAGCGCTCGCCCCCCGTCACGGGCTGGTAAAACTCAAACGTGCCGGAGACCTCGTCGCGCCGGGTGACATACGGCTCCCCCTCGTCGATGATCGCCTTATAGGCGTCGACTTCGGCCTGGATGCTGGGCCGATCATCCCCTTCATACCTGGAGACATCCTGATAGTTCAGCGGGATGAACTTCCACTTGTCGTCCCGCAGTTCCTCCGGCTTCAGTTCCTGCGACAAGTCGGCGATCATGCCGTCCCAGGCCGATCCCGCGTCCACGCTCTGCTTCCAGTGGAAGCTCTGCAGGTTCTGGGCGATCAGCAACTGGCCCCGCTCACGATGTTGCCCGCGGACGACCGTCAGGTTGAGTTGCGAATACGAGTAGAAGCTGCCGGTGATCAGGATCAGCAATCCCGTGGCAAACAGCATCCGGCATTTGAACTCCAGGCCGGTTTCACCGAGCAGCCGCTTGACGGTGCGGTAGGACATCGCCGAGTGTTCCGAGAAAGCTGCGACCTGGCTGGCATGAACGAGACTGCCATTTCAGCGTAACTCAATCGCCGTGTCACTGCGATGCCTCCCGAATACGGGAGGATGGTGTACCTTTATGCGCCCTCCACGGGACGAACCGCTGCACTGGCCTGACGGCAATGGACGCTCATGCCGGTGCTCCGGACTTCAGTTCGTCGTCGGAGAGTTCCACGAGGGCAATCTCGCTCCGCGTCTCGCTCACCACGCGCTGGGCCTCCTTGAGACCGAACAGCCAGAACAACGCGGGGTGGACAAAGAAGTCGAGCAGCGTGGAGCTGATCAATCCTCCGAGGATGACGGTGGCGACCGGGTACAGAATCTCCTTGCCGGGCTCCCCGGCGGCGAGGACCAGCGGCACCAGGCCGATGCCGGCGGTCAACGCCGTCATCAGCACGGGCGCCAATCGCTCGAGACCCGCGCGGACAATCATCGCTTTCGTCCAGTCTTCTCCTTCGTACTTCACGAGATGCAGGTAGTGGTTCAGCAGCAGGATGCCGTTCCGCGAGGCAATGCCGGCCAGTGAGATGAAACCCACCATGGCGGCGATCGTCAGGGTCTGCCCGGTCAGCACGAGCGCCGCCACCGAACCGATGAACGCCATCGGCAGCGCCGCCATCACCTGCAGCGCGAGGTTCACCGAACGGAACATCGTGAACAGCACCAGGAACACGCCGAACATCGACACGAGAAACAGCAGCGCGATCAGGCGCGAAGCGCTCTGCTGGCTCTGAAACTGTCCGCCGTACTCCAGGTAGGAGCCCGGCGGCAAAGTCGAGACGATCGTGGAGACGCGGGACTGGATGTCGTGCACGACATCGACCACGCCGCGCTCGGAGACGTTGCACTGAATGACGATCCGACGGCGGATGTTGTCGCGATTGATTGTGTTCGGTCCCCCGGACCGGTAGATCTTCGCGACCGATTCCAGCGGCACGCGCCCCCCTTCCGGCAGTTCGATGCTCAGCCGCCTGAGCGTCTCCAGGTTTTCGCGAGAGTCGTCGTCCAGGCGGACGAGCAGGTCGAACGTCCGCTGCCCCTGGAGCACTTCGGACACCACTTCTCCGTTCATCGCCGTTTCGATGAACTCGTTCACCTGGTCGGCGGTCAGCCCGTTCTGCAGGAGCTGCTGCCGGTCCAGTTCCAGCCGGAGCTGCGGAATAATGACCTGCGGCTCGACCAGCAGGTCGGTCACGCCGGGGACCTCCTGCATGGCGGCCTTCAACTCGTCGGCCTTGCGGCGGAGCATGTCGAGGTCGTCGCCATACAGCTTGATGCCGATCTGTGCCTTGACGCCTGAAATCATGTGAGAGATCAGGTGTGCGATCGGCTGTTCGACGGCCGTCACGATGCCCGGAATGTCGGCCATTGCCTCGCGGATTTCCTGCAGCTGCTCTTCACGGGTGCGCGCCGATTCGGGATCCAGATCGACGATATACTCGCTGGCGCTGACCGGCTCGGCGTGTTCGTCC
This sequence comes from Planctomycetaceae bacterium, assembly GCA_016795125.1. GTDB lineage: Bacteria > Planctomycetota > Planctomycetia > Planctomycetales > Planctomycetaceae > JAEUIG01. Next base: position 3,794 of record JAEUIG010000639.1, read on the forward strand.
AGCTCCGCACGCCCCGTGCGGCGCACAAATCCGGTGACGTCCTCGATCTCCTGCAGGCGTTGTTCAACGACCTTGTTCACCTCGTTGGAGGTCGCCAGCGACGTCCCCGGCGGAAGCAGCACGTTGAGCTGCACCGCTCCTTCGTTGAACGGCGGCAGGAAGTCGCGTTCCAGGTTGACGGCGAACAATGCGGCGATGGCCACGCACGCGACCGTTACTCCCAGGTTGAGGCCCGGCAGCGCCAGGCTGAACCGGATCACCTTGTCGGCGATCCATTTCAAGCCGCGGAGCACGAAGCCGTCCTGTGCGTGTTCCATGAGCTTCGCGGACCCCAACAGCCAGTACGACAGCACGGGCGTGATCGTCAGCGACACCACCAGCGACGCCAGGATCGACACGATGTAGGCGACGCCCAGCGGCGTGAACAGCCGGCCTTCCATCCCGCTGAGCGCAAACAGCGGAACGAACACCAGGCAGATAATGATGGTGCTGAACACGATGGAGTTGCGAATCTCGGCGCTGGCCTGAAACACGATCAGCAACGGTGGTTTCGGATCGGCCGCGTGCCGGTTCTCCTTGAGCCTGCGGAAGATGTTCTCCACGTCGACGATGGCATCATCGACGAGTTCTCCGATCGCCACCGCCAGTCCTCCCAGCGTCATCGTGTTGATCGACATGCCAAAGATGTGGAAGACGATCGTCGTCATGACGAGCGACAGCGGAATCGCCGTCAGCGAGATGAACGTCGTGCGGAAGTTCATCAGGAACAGGAACAGGATGATCAACACCAGGATGCCGCCGTCGCGCAGCGCTTCAATCACGTTGTGGATCGCGCGATCGATGAACGCCTTCTGCGAATAGACAGGTTCGATACGGACATCCTTCGGCAACGAGGGCTGCAGTTCCTCGACGGCCGCCATGACCGCATCGGTGATCGCCCGCGTGTCGGCCCCGGGTTGCTTGTTGATCGTGAGGACCACGGAGGAACCGCCGGAGAAGCTGCCATCCTCATCGCGAATGAACGTCGAACTGTCGCCGCGCTTGACCTGCGGCGCTTCCTCGACGCGGGCAATCTGCGCCAGCGCAACGGGACGACCCTCGCGGATCGTCACGACGACGCTCCTCAGGTCATCGATTGTCTGGATGCGCCCCAGGGCGCGGACCAGCAGTTCGTTCGGCCCCTGGCGGTCCAGGTAACCGCCGGTTGCATTGCGGTTGCTGGCGCCCACCGCAGCTTTCACCTGCTCCAGGGTGACGCCGTATTGGAGCAGTGCATCGGGATTCACCAGCACCTGGAACTGCTTTCGCCCGCCCCCCATGGTGAAGACCTGGGACACGCCCGGGATCGTCAGCAGCCGCTGCCGCACCACCCAGTCGCCGAGCGTGCGCAGTTCAATGGGATTCGTCGCGCCGTCGTCGCTCCACATCCCCAGCATCAGGATCTGTCCCATGATCGATGAGATCGGCGCCAGCTGCGGCGTGACCCCCGCCGGCATCCGTTCCTGCACCATCTGCAATCGTTCGTTGACGATCTGCCGGTCGATGTAGATGTCGGTGCCCCAGTCGAACTCGACATAGATGATCGACATGCCGATGCCGGACGCGCTGCGGACAGCTTCGACGCCGTTCGCCCCGTTGAGCGCCGTTTCCAGCGGGAACGTGATCAGGGCCTCAACTTCTTCCGGCGCCAGCCCGGGCGCCTCGGTCATCACCACGACGCGCGGCCGGTTGAGGTCCGGAAAGACGTCGATGGTGGTGTTCAGCGCCTGCCACGAGCCATAGCCCAGCAGGAACACGGCGAACGCCACGACCAACAGTCGTTGCTTCAGGGCGAAACGGATAACGGCGTTCAGCATGGGGGAAATCCGAAAGTCGATCTTCGAGACCCGAACGGGTTGATGGTTGATCGTTTATGGTTGATCGACACCACTCAGCAGGTAGCAGCGATCGAACGCCAGGTGACCAGATATTGCCGACACTCACCCAATCCGATATCGCAAATCCAAAATCGTCTCAGTGGCTGTGCCCTGCATGCGGATCAACTCCACCTCCGGACTTGTTCTTGAGCGCCAGCAGCATCTGATGAGCGCTGCGCAATGCGACCAGGTCTCCCGGAAACACTGAACCGTCGTTGGCCACGATGACGTGCTTCTGATCCCGGTATCTGACGTGCACCGGAACCCGGTCAAAATGCTTCCCGTTTTGCAGAAAAACGAATGCTTCCGCCCCCTCCTCCGCCACGGCGTCGACCGGCAGCACGATCTGGTCGGCCCATTCCTCGACCGGAACGTTGACCTGCAACCGCTGGCCCGGCCGGTAGCGCCAGGCGATAAAGCGTTGACCTTCAGAGTTGGTCACATCGCGAGTCATCTCGTTGGGCAGATCCACGTAGAACCGCAGAGTGCGCGACTCGGAATCGATCTCATTGGAGATGTACGTCAACGGAAGGTTTTCGACGACGCTGCCGTCCGCGAAAGTTGCGGATACCGGCCAGTCGCGTGCGACCGCCTCGTTGATGCCGCCGGAGTCCTGTTCAAAAGCGCTCGCCTCGATGTACAGGCGGCTGTAGTCGGAGAGCACGCACAGTCGTGTTCCCGAAGCGACGGATTGCCCCTTGTGCACATCGAGCTGGTCGATGACGAGCAGTGGCTCCGCCGGCGGAGTCGTTTCCCCGAATCCCACCGGGACCACCGTGTTTTCGGTCAGCCGAAGTTCCTCGTCGTCGCCATGGTCATCCGGCGAGGGAGCGACGATTTCCAGTTCGGACAGCAGCCGTCGATCCTGGGCAATCTGGTCAACCTGTCGATCAGACAGTCCGTGCAACCGCAGCGCTTCTCTCTGGGAACCGATCAGGGCTTCCAGCTTCTCTTTCGCATAGCGGCGCTCCAGCAGTGTTTTGCCGGCCACGGCGCCGCTTTCAACCACTTTCTCGAGCCGGGTGATTTCACGTTCCTCAACATCGAGTTCACCCAGTGACTTCACGAAGTCCGATTGCAGCTGCACCAGGTCTTCGTGAGTCAACCGGATTCGAAACAGCAGCGTCCCGCCCGTGACAGCCTCGCCGGCAACGGCGTGCACGTGCGTGACGACGCCCGTCATCGGTGTGGCGACCTGCAGTTGCGTTCGTCCCGGCCGGACGACGACGACCGCGGGGACCGTAATCGATCGGCGATAGGTCTGCAGTTTGATCGGGCGCACGTAGTCTTCCGACAGTCCCAGGTTCCGCATTGCCTGGGGCGACAGCTCCAGCGACGCCGACTCGCTGTGCGCGTGCTCGTGGCCTTCGTGCTCATGACCCGCGTCCGACTCGTCGTGGGCTGCACCCTCCTCCTCCGTCGATGCAGGGCGTCGACTGGCGAGCGACGTTTGCACCCAGCCGTTCAGCATTGGCCACCACTTTCCCCATGTCGCACCGCCGGCGAGCAGCACGACGATCAGGACACTGAGTCGAATCCAGGCCGGCTTGATTCCAGACAATGGAGATTTCATGGCAGCGGGCTTGTCGAGTGATTGTGCAACAGGGTGCGCAACTGGCGCGCAGAGAACTGGCAAACGGCCGTATGCAAGCATTAACAGCGCACGCTGCGCTCGTTTGCTACTGAGAATGACGGCACGGCGTGCAGTCGAGACGCCGCCCTAGATGGCCCAAACCTGGAGGCGCGCGCAGACCGCGACCGCAGAATCCCGAGGTTTGATGGCCCTTACCGGCCGCATGCGCCGAGCAAGAACCCGCTGCGCGGCGGCGACCGACGTCAGATCGCAAACCACGTCCAGAGCGGCAACTGAGGGAGCGAGATTCACCGCCGGAGCCACCGACTTCAAAAACGCACAGTTTCCGTGCGTGCACGGCCCACCCTCGGAATGCTCGACCCGGGATTCCGTGGAATCGGAATGGTCCCCGTCACAATCCGAGTGGACAACTTCACCATGAGCATGGGAGTGCGTATGCCGCTCATGCTCGCAGGCAACTCCGGCGTCGGCGTGGGATTCACACACTGCGTCGTGGCCGTGATGCGCGCAACACCCCACCACAGCGTGGATGAGCATCGCAAGCGCAGTCAGCAGGTTGACGATCGCGTCCACGAAGTGGAGTTCCTGGGGACTCGAGTCCGTTCGAATGAAATCGTCGTGAGATTCGAGGTTTCCGTCAAGTGCACGATCCCGGAGGACTGCTCACAGGATCGCCGCCACTCGATCGAGTGCAGGAAGCGTGCCGCTGCGTCCCGCACGAGACAGGCCACACCGTAAGTCGCTCTCTGAAAATGAAATCCGCTGGACGGCCGTCCTTGAGCAGCAGGCAGATCACTCTGAAGCCGTGTCGCTATGACGGCAATTTGACATCGAAATGATCTGCACCCTTCGCGGCCGACTACTGCCCGCTGAGCGCCTGATCTCGCAAGCCGGCATCGCCCGTATAGTCGGGCACCGTGTCGAGGCCGCCGGTCAGCAGGATTCCCTCGACAGTCGAGTTCGCCTTGGCCAGGTCTCCAAGCGCCTGCACGTATTGCAGGTTGGATTCAAAATATGTGCGGCGGGCGATGAGCACCTGCAGGAAGTCGAATTCACCGGCGCCGTAAGCCTCCTCCGACAACCTCAGCGTGTCCTGCGCCTTGGGGAGAATCTGCGTCGAGTACCGGTCAACCGTCACTGCCGCGGCGTCAAACTCGCCGGTGATCCGCGCAAGTCGCGCCTTCAGCGACAGCTCGATGCGCCGCGCGTCGTGCGTGGCCCGTGAGTAATCCGCATAGGCCGCGTCGATGTTGCCCCGGTTGCGATTGAAGATCGGCACCGGCACGCCGACCTGGACATTGTACATCTGGTTGTCCGTCGCCTGGTCGTAGCCCCCCATCAATTGCATCTGCAGGTTGGGAATCGGCTGGGCCCGTTGGCGCTCCAGGTTGAGTTGCGCCCGACGGACACGCGCATACGCAGCCCGCAATTCCGGGCTGCTCCCGAGGATACTCTGGTAGGTCGCATCCCAATCGCGAGACGTCAGCGCAGGATCAAGAGTTCCCGCGAGTTCAATCGGCGCCATGTCCGGCACGCCGGCCGTTGCCGCCAGTTCTCGCCATGCCGCCTGATACGCGATCTGCGCCCGCTGCCGCAGCAGGTCCACCTCGTTGAGCTGAATCTCGGCCTGCAGCACCTCCGGTTGCGAGCCTTCCAGCGCTTCCTTGCGTTTCTCCGCGATGCGGACGCCCTCCTGCGTCACGCGATGGAATTCGTCCGCCAGTTCCATCCGCCGCTGCGCGGTCAACGCTTCGTAGTAGCGCAGCCGGACATCCGTCAGCACGCGATAACGCTGAACTTCAACTTCCCATAACTGCGACTGCACATCCTGCTGGATGACCTGCTGATTGAGGCGCAACTTGTGGCCGAGCACGATGTCCTGCTCAACCACCGCCATGTGCTGGTCGGTCCCCTTGTCTGCCAGCTGCTGTCCTGAATACCCGATCGTCGGGTTCGGGCAGCGACCGACCTGCCGCTGTGTTCCAATCGCCTTGTGAGCGGCAGCTGTCGCCTGCCGGATCGCGGGATTGTTCTCCAGCGCGAGACGTTCAAGGGATGCGAGCGACATTCCGGACTCGGCCGTCGCCGGCGCGTCGATCGGCTGAGCGTCGTCCACCCCTGCCAGATCCGGCGGCATGTCCGAATCGACCGCGTATCGCGTTGCGTGGCCCCCAACGAGCTGGACAGGACTCTCCGAGTCGATTGCTTCCAAGTTCGCTCGCGATTCGGGGACTTCCCATTGGTCGTACAGCGAGCCGCTGGCGGCTGCGACAGCTTGCTTCGTCCCGTGCGGCCGCGCATCGCGGTCAAGCAGCAATGGTTCGTCGACTGCTGCACCGGTCAGGGCGGCCTTTCCCGCCGGTTCGACCGCGACAACGTGATCACGTGATTGAGCGCAGCCACTGGCGGCGTATGCCACGATGGTTGAAAGCGCGAGCGAAAAATGAATCCGTTTCATGCGACACCTGATGACTGTGGGCGGTTGAGAGCAAGGACGGGAGAACACTCCGTCCGCTACACCATCAGCCGCGAGAGAGTGGCGCAGGTCCCAAGCAGTGGCGGAACCATCGCGAGTGAATCCGACGGGTTCCGTTCGCCGCCAGCAATCACCGTCGTGAAAGTATCGCCCGGCAGCATCGCTCCGGAATCCTGCAGGAGTCGCACCGGCTGTGTCGTCAATGCGTCCAGCTTTGCCGCTCCGCGGCAACACGGACACACGGGAGCATCAGATTGCCGCCGCCGCTCTGAGTGACGTTCGGCCTGCTCCGCAACTTGATGCGTATGGCGACACGAACTGGCGCAGCACGGACATTCGGCGGGAGCACCTCCGACCGGCATCGCGGACGCCAGCACGCACTGCGACAGAAAACAGCACGGCACGAGCGACTGGCAAATCAGGGCCAGCAGCAGGTTCATCGACAGGATGTGCGTACGGACAGACATTGTCGTTGTGCCAACCATCCGGACGTATCGCCTGTCCGGTCTTATCCAATGTTGTCGGTCGTCACGAAGATTCCGCAGCACCCTCAGAAGCAGGTTGCAGG
>JAEUIG010000684.1 GCA_016795125.1 Planctomycetaceae bacterium
GAAGCCTCTGGCCGGTCAGGGGATGTACATAGTCCGGTGCGATCTCCGCCAGCGGAACGGCGACAAACGCGCGGCGGCTGATGTCGGGATCGGGAATCCGTGCGCCGGCGACTTCCATGACGTCCCGGTCGAACAGTGCGATGTCGATGTCGATCGTCCGCGCTGCATACTTGTCATGCGGATCGCGGACCCGTCCGAGCGCCGCTTCAATCTCCGGCAGGATTCGCCCGCGCAGCTCGGCCGCAGAGTGGATCGTCTCCAGCAGCACGGCCGCATTGAGATAATTGGCCTGCGCAGAGCCGTCAACGGGCGGCGACTCCCACACCCGCGACGTGCGGACGACCTTGCCGTGTCTCTCCAGCAGGCGGACCGCCGCCGGCAGATTCCGCTCCGGATCGATGTTCGATCCCAGGAGCAGATATGCCCAATGCGTCCCAGGCGCGGTGGTCATGGCCGACGCATTGCGGCCAGATCGGCGCGCGTCCGCTCGATCGTCACTCCGACCGAACTCGCGAACCGCAGCGCGCCGGGTTTCTGCACGTTGATGCGCACCCGCGACACACGCTCATCCCGCAGGCAGAGAGCTGCCACGGCTTCCGCCAGCGCTTCGACAAGATTGAAGCGCGACTGCTCGACGAACTCGATCACTTCCTTGGCGATCGTGCGGTAGTTGACCGCGTCGCTGATGCCGTCGCTGCGGGCCGCCGGACGCAGATCGGTCTCCAGCAACAGGTTCAACAGGACATCCTGGCGGTTCACCCGCTCGTCGGGATTGATGCCGACAATCGCCCGCAGCAGCAGGTCCCGGATCTCAATGGTGTCGGGCATGCGTCATCCTCTCCGGAGGCGGGACCGCAGAATCGGCGGACCATTCACTCCGCGTCGGCACGAAATTTCCACCAGCCCACGAGAAAGAAGACCGCGGCAAATCCCAGCAGGGCGAAGCAGCTTTTGGCGATCTGCGCGCCGATGACGTGCTCGTGGCTGAGGATTTCATCATAAGCCATCAGCGCCCAGGCGTGCGGAGTCCCCAGGCTGATTTTCTGCATCAGCAGCGGCAGCCACTTGCGGGGCATGAAGCACCCGCTGATGCCGGCCAGAACGATGACCAGCGAATTTCCGTACGCCGAGACCTGCGAATCGGTGCGGATGAAGGTGGACACCATCAGCCCCAGCGCCGTCGCCGCCAACGATGTGCACACGATGACCGGAATCAGCAGCCACGGCTCGGCTCCCCACGACATTCCAAAGATCAGCCGCCCGCCGAGGAACAGCAGTGCGGTCTGCACCAGCGACAGCACGTAGAACGGAATGTTTTTGCCGATCAGGATTCCCAGCGGGCTGATCGGCGCGAGCTTCAGCCGCCGCAGCGTCCCCAGGTCGCGTTCGGCGATGAAGGACCGGGCCATGATGTTCACCAGGAAGAACACGAACATCACGGTGTAGGAGGGGACGAGCGTCTCGTACATCATGCTGGTCGTGCCGCGCTTCTGCTGGACGACTTCCAGCAGCTGGAATTCCGGGGGTGGATTCTCGCGGGCTTTCTGTTCCGACAGGCGGACTGCATTGCGGACGAACACGTTGCTGGAGTCGCCGGCGACGATCGGGGCGATGGACCGCAGCACGTCGCTGTAGGCGACTCCGGCCGCCAGTTCGCCGATCTTGGCGAGGCTCGCCTTGGTCTCGAACAGCAGGTCGAGCGAGCGCGGCCCGCTGGCCAGCTTGCCGGTCCGCAGGCTGAGAATGTCCTGCAGTTCGACCGCGGCCAGTTTCTCCGGGAACTCCGGCCCGACGACCAGCACCAGCGCCACGGCCCCCCGGTCAAGGTCTTCCCGCGCGCGTTCGTGCGTCGCGGCTTCGCTGAGCACAAAATGGTCGTGGGCGCCGATCGCCGCGAGCATATCCCGCAGGGCGTTGCGGCGGCGCGCGTCGCTGCGCGACTCCGATTCCGGCTCGTCGCTCGACGACGCTGCCGACGCATTGTCTGGAGTCGCTTCGGCGGCCAGGCCCGGCAAGCCGGACAGGTTGACGACGGCGATCGACACGTCGTCGCCGCCGTCCCGCGCGTTGAGGATCTGTCCGGTCGACAGGCCGATGATCGTGATGAAGATCAACGGCAGCAACAGGAGCACGATCGCGGCGCGGCGATCGCGCATCAACAGCCGGAGGTCCTTGAGAGTAATCTGCAGGGCACGCATCAACGGGCCTTCCGTAGCTCAGCCCTGTGCGCCGGGCGACGGGTTTCGCCGCCGCCACAGGCTGATCAGTCCGAACACCGTGCTGCCCACGATCAGCATCCGCAGGGCGTGCGGGTCGCCGCCGATGGTCTGTTCGCAGGCGACCAGCGTGGCCAGGCCGACGCGCAGGTTGTCATTCAGCTTCAGCGGCAGCGACTCGGCCAGAGCCGCGGCGGCGGTGATGATCGCTGCGATCCTGAGTGAATCGGCAAACTGCGCGTGCGGCACTTCGCTCCAGTACACCAGCCCGGAGACCACGGAACCGGCAATCCAGAAACAGAGCAGTCCGGCCCATGTCTTATCGCGATTCCAGAACAGTCTCGGTCCGCCGATCAGCTTGCCTCCCAGCGTTGCCGACCCGTCACCCAGCGCGAGGATGGTCAGCACCATCAGGCAGAACTCAGGATGCTGCGGCGCGATGGCCAGCGCACCCATCACCGAGAACGAGTACCACAGCACGGAATCGTTCCAGCCGGAACTTCCCTCTCCAGCACGTTCCACTTCCCGTGCGCGGCGCAGGCCGAAGAACGCCAGGCCGATCGCCAGTCCGCATACCCAAACCCGGACCGGCAGTTCCCAATCCGGGTAGCTGTGCGGGTACAGCCACAACAGCAGCGGCAGCAGACCGGGCGTCATGTGCAGCAACCGGCGGCGCAGCTCCGCGCGCCCCATCCGCCCGGCGATCGCCTGTGAGCCGGGTATGCTGAAGACGAGGTCCAGTGGGCTGTGTGACCTGGAGTCGCCAGGCGTGACGGCCGACATCGGCGATGTATCGTTTGGGGGAACAGGGTCTGTGGCGGTCGGCATAGTGCGTCGTCCACCAGGCCCGCCGGTATCCGGCGGTGAGAGTTCCTGGATGCCGGCAACGCATCCATTCGTCCGGACTCAACTCGGCAACGGGGACGAACGAACCCGCATCATTCGTCGGCCTGAACAGCCTAACGCCGCGACACCTGTCCGGGCAACCGTTGCAGTCTCGCCAGCCCCCCTGAAGTGACGTCGTGGAGTGCGGGAGTGACTTGCGAAGCGACTCTGAGCGGCGGGGCTAAGCCCCGCCGCTCGTCGGCCTTGGTTACCGTGCGGCCATCATCTCCGCCATCGGCATCGGATCGTGCGCTCCGTTGCCGTTCTCATGGCTGTGGCCGTGACCATTGGCGTCGGCCATCTGTGCGTAACGCTGCGTAATCGGCACGTGATCGAGCGTGTGATCGTCGGCCTGTTGCAGTTCTTCGGCCTTCGGAATGTTGAGGCGCGGGCCGGTGTAGGCGTAATCCTCGTAGCGCTTCCATCCGCCGAGGCCGATCAGTGGAGCAAGCCATGCCGAGATGTTGCCGTTCAGGCTCATCAACTGCACGACCCAGTTGTGGCGATGGAACCGGCCGGTGCCCCACGAACAGGCCCGTCGCAGGAACCAGTTATTGAAGTGGTCGAACCACGAACCGGTCGACGCCACGTAGCCGGCGATCGTCTTGTAGTTTCGCATGCACCGGTAGAAGCACCGCATCGGCCGGAACACCCGCTTGCGGTAGTCGATGATGTACCGCTCGTATTCGCGAACGCCGTCCGGCTGGCCGCCGCTCTTGAGGTACTGGTGGATCGCCTTCGCCGCTTCTTCGCCAGTGGTGTGCGCGATCTGCACGCCCGAAGAATACAGCGGATCGACGAAAAAGTTGGCGTCGCCGATCGACACCCAGTTGTCGCCGCTGAATTTCGTGGTCGTGTACGCGAGGTCCTTGAGGCCGCGCACGCGGCCGACCTGCGTCGCGTTCCGGAAGCGGTCCTGGATGAACTTGTACTTGTTGATCGTGTTCAGCAGGTTCTCTTCCGGCACGTTGCTCCAGGAGTTGGTCGCCGGCTGGTTCTGCACGGTGCCGACGCTCATGATGTCGTGCGACAGCGGGATGAACCACAGCCAGCCGTTCGGCACGAAGTAGCCGTTGAAGAAGCCCTGCCTGTAACCCGGATCACGCGTTACGCCGCGGAAGTGCCCGAAGGCCGCCGAGGTCTTGATGATCGGGTCCATGACGATGCAATCGAGCTTGCGGGCCATGATGCACCGCCGCCCGCTGGCATCGACGACGAACCTCGGCTTGATGATCTGCTCCTCGCCGTTGCGACGGACCTTGACGCCCGTCACTTTCTTGCCTTCCAGGATCACGTCGACGACGTTGGTCTTTTCCCACAGGGTCACGCCGTTTTCGACGGCGCAGTCCTGGAGCTGCTTGTCAAAGACGGCCCGCTCCACCTGGTAGGCATACGGGCGCGGGCTGAAGTCGCTCCGCGGCACGTTGTGGAAATAGCCGATTGTCGAATAGATCTCGTTCTTGTTCGGGTAACGGCCGATCCGGAACTCGCCGGCGTACTTGAACGTGTGCCCCGAGTGCTGAAGCTTGTCGGCGATGCCCATCCGTTCCCAGATCGGCTGCGTGCCGGGCAGCAGCGATTCGCCGACATGGAACCGGGGGAACTCTTCCCGTTCCAGCAAAACGACCTTGTAGCCCTGCTTGGCGAGGAAGGTGGCGCAGACGGCGCCGCCGGGACCGCTGCCCATAATTGCCACGTCAAACTGTTCATTCGTCATTTCGCGAGTACCTCAACTGGAATCTCAAACCGGGAGACATCGCCGCGGGGCAGGAGATACCGAACCGGACTTTCGGCTGTGAATTCGGCCTGATGCAAGGCATCGAACCTTGCGTCGGCTCCGCTGCAGATTGTTTATCGCGGACCGCCGGCTCGCTGCCGCCCCTGCGGAACCGATCTTTTCCTCAAACCGCGTTCCTGATATGACCCCTAACCCACTGCACGTCCGTTTCTCATAAATGAGAGAATTCAGACATGAGGATCATGTCGCCCAAGCGGGCTGTGCTTGCCGTCCTGCTTGCAATGTGTTGCCTGGCCGCGGGTTGCAACTCGCTCAAGGATGCCTGGAACACCAGGGGGGGTCCACAACAGTGGGAACCGGACGACGCGGGCAATAGCGACGATGACTTCTGATCGCCAATACCGCTGGTTTTTCCGGTGGTCGCCTCGCGGCGCGCACCGAGGTCGGCAACAATGCCACCAATATAGGGTGGCTGAAACCGACTTACCACCCCAGCCCGGCCGCGTCCCCACTATTGGGACGAGTCCTGGATGCGCCTGTCGGCGGCCGGACAAACCGCGAGTTCTGCTCTGTCTCACGCTCACGATTCCGGCGATTCTGGCCGGATGCAAGGCACCGAGCGTCGCCCGACACAACCGCGGTACGCCAACCGCCACGGTCGCTTCGCAGGCTTCCGTTGGTGCAGAACTCGACCAACGACTGGCGGCGCAGACCTCCGGCGACGAACCTGTTCCGCCCGCCCAGTCAGACGCGGCGCCCGCACCCAAGCCGCGGCGACTGATTCCGGAGTGGCTGCGGCTCGGCGGCGACAAGGAACCCGTGCCGCTGCCGACCACGCCGATTTCCGACGAGCGCCCGGCCGTCAACGGACCGGTGGAAGAGTTCCAGTAGCGGTCTGCACCCGCACCGCAGCGAACCGCCGATTGTGGCGAAGTCGTCGCCAATGCTGGCGAAATAATCGACTCCGGGATGTTCGGTTCGGCGACGCTCGGTCGTCATTCTTCGGAGTGCTCCCGGAAGTCTGCTCCCGTCGCTCGTTGGTATGGCAATTGCCGTTGTCCTTTCTGCGATGATCGTCTCGCCGACGCAACACCCTGTCTGCGGACTTCAGCGCTACTGGTCAGGCGCGGCCTGACCTGTTCCTCGCACCTTGGAAACGACAGCGAAGTTGATGCAGCCACACCATCGACGTTCCGGCTTCACCCTCATCGAACTCCTGGTTGTGATCGCGATCATCGCGATTCTGATTGCACTGCTGCTGCCTGCAGTGCAGCAGGCCCGCGAGGCGGCTCGCCGCACTCAGTGCAAGAACAATCTCAAGCAGATTGGACTGGCGGTCCACAACTACGCAGATGCGTACACCTGTTTTCCACCCAGTTCCGCAGTCGACCTGGGGGTGACGGTGACCGGGAACAATGGTTCCTGGGGCGTTCACGGCCGAATTCTGCCCTACCTGGAACAGGGCAACCTGTACAACGCAGTCGATCTCACGACGGCCTGGGACTTTCAGCTGGCGATCAACGGACTGAAAATCCCGACTTATGCATGCCCCAGCGATCCCAAGAGCGACCAGGCGCGCGATCCCGGAACCGGCCGCCCGAAGCTGTATCCCACGAACTACGGGTTCAACTTCGGAACCTGGTTCGTCTTCGATCCTGTCACGCGCCGTGGCGGCGACGGCATGTTCTTCCCGAACAGCCGGCTAAGCTTCCGCGACTCGATCGATGGAACATCGAACACG